>DMNL01000035.1 GCA_003452735.1 Spirochaetaceae bacterium | reverse complement strand
TCCCAGAATGTATAGCGGAAAGTGATGGTCAGGGAATTTATAAGGCTCGCGAATCCCGAGCCCTTGAAAAGCCATTTGAAATTCTTGAGTCCAACATATTTATAGGTATCGCTTATAAGGTTCCAGTTTGTAAAACTGATCTGAAAGAGTTTTAAGATTGGGTAATAAACAAATAATGCGAAAAATATGACCGCAGGTAGGACGCATAGAAAATCTTTCAATTTTTCGCGCCGCCGGTAGTTGATTTTCTTTTTTGTAGTCATTGGGTTCATCTCTCCAGCTTAACTCGGAATAAGGATGTGGCTGACAAAAAGTATCTTTTGTCAGCCACATTTAAAAGCGAATTAATTTTTACTTATCAGTCTTCAAGAGCTTCGTTTATAAGCTGTGCCATCTTTTTCATAGAAGAATCGACATCTCCGCCTTCAATAATGACCTTAGCCAATTCTTGCATCCAAATCTTGGAAAGCGCTGCATAGGCTGGGTGCTGAATACGTGGATTTATATTGTTTAGATTGTCGAAAACTGCCTTGAACGCTGGTTTTTCTTCCAGAAATGCTTTGGCCTCGCTTGTTTGTAAGACAGAGTTGCGGGTAGGCATATATCCAGTTTCTTTTGCCCAAAGCATGTTGACTTCCTTGCTTGTTAGATAGGAGAGAAGTTTCCATGCCGCATTCTTTACATCCTGTTTGTTCTTTGACGGAATAAGGAGAACGCATCCTCCAATTTCCGATTTCCTTGTGACATTGCCCGGCAGATAGTGCATTCCAACTTTGAATTTGGCATTAGTGGCATACATCTCGTACAATGAAGTAGTGTGTACGACCGAAAAAGCTTTTCCATCGAGAAAGTTCTGTCTCATTATAGAAGAAGCATCTTTTCCATAAGCCCAGTAAGCACTTTTTTCGTCACACCACTGTTTAAGCTTCTTGGTGATTGCAACAGCGGTTGGCTCTCCTAGATCCGTAGTATTATTGTCTTTTATTATCTTTACTCCAGCGTTTAGATAGAAAGGCTCGAAATACCACTGATCCCAGCCCGGGATAACTGTTGCGTATCGTTGAGTAACTCCGCCCGAGATCTTCGAGGCTTTCTTCATGAATTCATCCATATCGGACCATTTTTCTGGCAGCTTAATTTTTTCTGCTTCCGCCATATCTTTGTTGTAGAACATGATTTGGGTTGAAATAAGGAAGGGCAAAGAAACCTGCTTGCCATCATAACTCGAGGCTTTTCGCAAACCTTCACCAAAGTCATTTATGTCGAATCCGGTAGCCTTGATGTATGGATCAAGGACCTCGCAAAGCCCTGCTGCACCATATTGTGCTACATAGGGTGTATTTGCCACTGTTAGCGCTGGCAAAGTAGTACCTGCCGCTTGAGCGGCTATCAGCTTTTCGTTGAGATCTGCATAGCTGCCTTGATAGATTGCCTCGACCTTTATAAGCGGATTCTGTTTTTCGAAGTCAGCGATTACCTTGTCGATAAGCGGCTTATATTGAGCCTCAAGTGCGTGCCAAAACTGTATCTTGATTGGAGCTTTGACAGCATATTTGTCAGCATCTTGAGCTCCTATCCCGACTATAACCATCAGCATCATCATTGAAAGAAAAAAAGTCGAGATACCCTTTTTCATCAGTTTCCTCCTCATGGAAATTGAAATGAGATGTCTATATTAAAATAGACCTTGATATCACTTTGATTAAAACACTGGAAATTTACACTGTCAACGGTTTTTATTTATGATTTCTTATGAACTCAGTTCAAAATCATCTTAATGAACATATATCTAGACGATCATATAACTCTTTTCTCATTCCGCTGCGACAGGTCGGCAATTAAGCATGCCCGCACTGGACAGCAGCTTTGTGTCGAAGGATAATTGCTTTGTTCTTTCCATTTTATTTTTAATCCTAAGGAGCACGTATGAACAACGAGAAATACTCAAGAAGGCGCTCTGCGCTTGCGGCAGAACTTATGCGAAGAGGCTTAAGCGCCGTTATGATATCGGATTTCGAGCATGGACGCGACTCGTCGCTGCGCTATCTGTGTGGACAGCCTTCGGATGCCCTGTTGGTAGTAAATTCGAATGGTAAATCTGTGCTTATTGCCTGGGATGTAAATATGGCGCATCGATTGGGCGATGCGGATCACATCCTGCCATTTACTGATTTTGGAAGGCAATCTGCTCAAGCTCTCAAGGCAGCGTTCGAGCTATTGGGTATAGAGAAAGGCTCGAAAGTTGCGCTTCCGGCTTCTACTCCCTATCCCGAATATATAGAGCTTGTTCAGTCTCTTGATGCTTTTGACCTTGTCTGCGAAAAGAACGGCATCGATGGATTTATCAAGGAGATGCGGTCCAGAAAAGACGCAGACGAGATCGATTTGTACTGGATGATAGCTAAATACACCGATGAGCTGATGGATATGGTCGAGAAGGAGGTTGCAGCTGGCACTCTCTCTACCGAACTAGATGTCGCTCTTTTTCTTGAGCGCGAGGCAAGGCGAATGGGTGCAGAGGGAATGGGGTTCGAAAGTCTTGTCGCCGGGCCTGAGCGCTCTTTTGGAATCCATGCCTTTCCTACTTTTACCGCAGGTCCTTTTGCAAACAAGGGGCTTTCTATTCTCGATTTTGGTCTGCGCTTCGAGGGCTACACTAGCGATGTGACTATGAGTTTTGTAGACAATCTTCTTAACCAGGAGCAGAAGACTATGATAGATCTTGTCGAGGAGGCACATCGCATTGCGGTGGAAGCATGCGGACCAGGTGTATCTCTTCTGAAGGTTGCCACACTTGTAGATGAATTCTTTGCCAATGCCGGATGGTTCATGCCGCATTCGCTTGGGCATGGGATTGGTCTAGATGCGCATGAACTACCTACGCTAAGCATGCGAGCCATGCCAGACGATCTTTTGCTGCCTGGGCATATTGTGACTATAGAGCCAGGGCTATATCATCCCGAGCTGGGCGGCGTGCGACTAGAAAACGATGTACTTATAACCGATACAGGCGCAGAAGTAATTACTCACTCAAGAATTGTGAGATTGTAGGTTTTTAGATCAAACGACTCGCCAGCTCAATCTCTGGCTGGCGCACATAGGCACAA
>DMNL01000033.1 GCA_003452735.1 Spirochaetaceae bacterium | reverse complement strand
CCCTTGCCCCCAGCTCTTTTGCAATAAAAATAGCAGCCCGCGCATCGCTGCAAATGGGGCTCGCCTCTATGTGGCTTATTCCCCGCGCTAGAATTGCACAAGCGATCGCGCGCTGCAGGGCACTCTTCGATGCCGGGGCTTGTATGCTACCGCTAACTCTCCCCGGCTTCGCGATCCTAGTTCCCATAGGTTCTATGCAAAAACCTCTTCGACTACACAAGTCCTTGTGCAATCATAGCATCAGCAACTTTCTTGAATCCAGCAATGTTTGCACCAACGACGTAATTGCCTTCAAAACCATACTTTGCCGCTGTCTCAACGCAGCTCTTATGGATGTTCGCCATTATTTCATGCAAACGTCTGTCCACTTCCTCTGCACTCCAGGATAGACGCATTGAATTCTGGCTCATTTCAAGCCCGCTTGTTGCCACGCCGCCTGCATTCGCTGCTTTACCAGGGCCAAAAGGAATCTTCTTCTCTATAAAGTACTTCCAAGCCTCAGGCATGCAGCCCATATTCGAAACTTCGACAACAACTTTGACGCCATTTTCAACTAGCATTCTTGCATCTTCGCCATTCATCTCATTCTGGATAGCACAAGGCATGGCTAAATCCACCTTTTGCTCCCATGGTTTCTTGCCCTTGTGGAACACGGCGTTAGGGAATTTCCTGACATAGTTCTCGACCTTGTTGCGGTCTATTATGAGCATTTCGCCAAGGTAGTCCCACTTTTCCTTAGTGCCGACCCCGTCCGGATCATAGATATAGCCATCCGGCCCGGAAATGGTAAGCACCTTAGCACCGCGCTGGCTAGCTTTCATGCATGCGCCCCATGCTACATTGCCAAAACCCGATATGGCCACTGTCTTTCCTTCTATTGTGTCGCCCATGGTCTTGAGCATTTCTTCAGCAAAATACACCGCGCCGAAGCCGGTGGCTTCTGGTCTAACAAGCGAACCTCCAAAAGTCAGTCCCTTGCCAGTAAAGACACCCGTGAACTCATTCGCGATTCTCTTGTATTGGCCAAACATATAGCCTACCTCACGGCCGCCTACTCCAATGTCGCCTGCCGGCACATCTGTATCTGCGCCTATATAGCGGAATAGTTCGGTAATGAAGCTCTGGCAGAATCGCATGATTTCGTTGTCGCTCTTCCCATTCGGATCAAAATCCGAACCACCCTTGCCTCCCCCCATCGGAAGACCTGTAAGCGAATTCTTGAATACCTGCTCAAATCCAAGGAACTTGAGGGTGGAGAGTGTGACTTTAGGATGGAATCTAATGCCACCCTTGTAAGGCCCAATAGCGGAATTGAACTGAACACGATATCCTCGGTTGACATGATATTCGCCTTTGTCATCTACCCATGGCACACGGAATATCACTACCCGCTCAGGTTCGACGATCCGCTCTAGAATCTTTTGCTGGCGATATTTCGGCTCTGCCTCGATGAGGGGAGTAATCGATTCGAGGACTTCCTCAGTAGCTTGTAAAAATTCGCTCTCCCACGGATATCGAGCGCGAAGCCCATCCAGCACTTCTTTTATGTAGGAATTCATTTCTCCCTCCTTTTAGGGATTGTTGTTAATTGATCTGTGGGGTAAAGATCACTCTTATGATTCTATACCCCGTTATCGATTTCCGCAAGCAAAATTGGGATTTAGGGCAATGTTTCATTTTATGAAACATGCATAGGTGTAAAAGGAGAATCCTCTTGGCTCATGTCAAGCTTTTCTATGCAGATTTTTGTCAACCTGTGGCCTTCCATCTCTTCAACTGTAAATTGCAGATCACCGACTGTAACCTGCTCTCCCTTTGAAGGTATCCGCTCAAAAAGGTCAAAAACATAGCCAGCTAGACTATCATATTCCTCATAAGGCAACTCGGCGCCTATTGCATCATTGAGATCTTCTAGATGAATGCGTGCATCGCAGGACCAGCGATTCTTTCCGATTGGCACAATCTGATCTGCCTCTTCGTCGAACTCATCCTGAATTTCCCCTACTATCTCTTCGATTATGTCTTCAAGGCTTATTATGCCTGCAGTCCCTCCATATTCATCCACTGCGATAGCTATGTGTACATGACGGCGTTTGAATTCTTTCAGAAGAGTATCTATTCGCTTTGTCTCTGGTACAAAATAGGGAAGGCGCATGAGACTCTTAACTTCCAGAGGCTTTTTTTTCACAAGGGCAGCTAGAACATCTTTCGCATATAGAATACCTACTATGTTATCAATGGTACCTGAATATACTGGAATTCGAGAATGCCCAGAATCTACTAAAGTCTCGAGAATTTCATCGATGGGACTGATATCTTCGACGCACACTGTATCGGTACGTGGAACCATCACATCTCTAACAATGGTCTCGGGAAGATGCTCCACGCCTTCGATCATTTCTCTTTGCTCTTCGACGACTTCATCCTTTGATTCAACGGTTTTTCCGTGTACGCCAAAGAGTTGTGAAAGAATATTCATAGAATAACATTTCCTCCCAATGTCTTTAGGAGTTGTTCCTGAAGCAGCAGCATTGGCTGATCCGGCGAATCATCTTCGTGGCTCATACCAGTTAAGTGTAGAATGCCATGAATAATTAGACGGCGCAACTCTTCATCTTCTCCAATTCCATATTCCTCGGCATTGCGCTCGATCGCAGGAATGCTTATAACAATATCGCCTGCGAGATAGATACTCTCACTGCCTTCTATTGGCTCATACTCACCAAGAACGAAAGAGAGTACATCGGTAGGAGAGTCGATATGTCGATAATCTCTGTTAAGGGTTTGTATTGTAATATCATCGCAGAATGTCAATGAAATCTGCCAGTCTTTTTTCCCAAGTGCGTCCAAGACAGAAAGTGCATAGTCGGCAGATCTCTGTGCCCAAGAGGGCTCATCAATTCCAATCATAGAATAAAATACTTCGTTTGTGTTCATTGTTTCCTCTGCTCCGGATATTCCAGGCGTGTATGCATCTGCGATTGAAGAATTCGCAAAAAGGCCTTTTCTGCGACCTCAATATCATTAAATGTGAGCTCGCTATCAGAGAGCTGGCCATTGGTGAGCTTTTTAAGAATCAATTGATGAACAAAATCCTCAAGCTTTGATGCATTAGGATTCTTTAGAGAGCGAGAGGCTGCCTCGATGCTATCGGCAAGCATTACTATCCCCGCTTCTTTGCTTCTTGGCCGCTCGCCTTGATAGCTATAAGACGAAACATCAACTTGTGCTGCAGCGTCTTTTGCTTTTACCAGAATTGCTTCCATTACAGAGTTGCCATGATGTTGGCCTATTATTTCAATCACTTCCTTTGGTAGACCTATTTCTCGAGCTCTTTCTATGCCATCCTTGACATGACGTCTTATTATGCTTGCAGAGAGTGTTGGATTGATATCGTCATGCAGATTTATGCCTTGTTGATTCTCAGCAAAATATTCGGGGTGGTCAATTTTTCCGATATCGTGATAGTAAGCTCCAATACGAGCCAAGAGCGGATTTGCGCCTATGTCCTTAGCAGCAGCTTCCGCAAGATTTGCTACATTCATCGAGTGAGCATAGGTGCCGGCAGCCTTCATTAGCATCTCCTTTAAAATAGGAGCATTTGTATCTGCTAACTCCATGAGTCTGAATTGCGTTGATCGATCAAGCAGGCGCTCAAAGAGAGGCAAAAGCAAGAGGATAAAGGAGCCGCCTGCAAATCCGTTGAGCGCTCCTAAGCCCATAGCCTGTAAGACTTCGGCTGCACTTGGTTTTTGATTCAAGAGGAGTATCATTGCTAGCATCGCTTGGACAAGCGCCTGCAGGACAGCCGCTCTAGCAAGCATAATGCGAGTGTGCGCTGTGCGCATAATTAGCGTTGCAGAAATTCCGGCTAGGAGAATACCAATCATAAATTGAGCATTTAAATTTGTAGCGGCGCCTGTAAGAAAGAATGAAACCAAACTAAAGAAAATACCTGTTCGTGCTCCATAGAGGAGCGATACAAGGCCAGCAAATAAGGATGCTGGCACAAAAAGAGCTCCATGTGAGAAGCTCTTCCCACTCAATAAATTCTGAATAACAAGAATCCAATAAAAAAGAATGAGAAACGAAATTAGCAAGAATATCAGTGAGGAGCGATCCATAGGGAAATCGGACAGGTCGGGCATCCTCGAAAGAAGAAGGCCTAATAAAGAAGCTATCAAAAGAAGCCCTAATCCTGTAAGAAGTACGCCGATATCTGAAACAAGGATCGAAGAACGAATAGTCTTTATCTGCTGATAAACTTCTGGTGTAATTAGCTCCCCTTTGCGCACAAGAATTTCATTCCTGCTCACAAAGCGTGTTACTGGTTCTACACGAGCTCGTGCCGCAGCAAGCCTCTTCTCCGAAAGATTTTGATCAAAAAAAGCGTTTTCCCTCAAGAGCGCTTTCCCTAAAAATCTCACATATTGCTTTAGAGATTCAGGGATATGCCGGGCATCCATTTCATCTTCCAGACGATTGCCAAGATTGACAAGCGTAATCATGCTGCTGACAGCTATCTTTTCGCTCTCTTCCCTTCCATTCAATATTCTTACTAGTTCATAATAATCCGGATTGAATCGATCGAAGACACCTTCCGGCACGGAGACAATGCCTTTGCTCAAGAGACTCTCGACAATATCGCTGACATATACGAAGGTCTGTGCATTCAGCTCAGCGCGGACAAGATGCTCATACTGATCGGATTGCAGGAGATCAGGGAAACGGCTGCTAAGCATTAGCGATAAGGCATTGATGCTTCCAGATTTACTGCCTAGAAGTTGTAAATAATAAGAAGAGAATTCTTCAGCCTTTTCGCGAATGGATGCGGTGATCTTGTCATCCATCACAAAGACTGCAAGTACTAATCTCTCTTCAGCCTGAATCTTTCTCTGTGTCGCCTCTTTATCGATATAGATAGTGTCTTTGCCAGCATAAATATCAGTCTCTGCGATCTCACCTACTTTTATCGCTTTAAGTGAGCTACGGCTTGAAATCGATGATGGCCCAACAAGGATCAGACCAATTGCCGCTATCACAATTGCAGCAAAGAACAGCCAAAGCGGTGGTTGTACCGAGCGAAGAGATTTTTTCAGCTCAAAGAACCAGGATTCTTGACTATTCTTTTTCATAAGCTTCAATAATTTTCCTGGCTAGAGAACTCCGAACCACATCGCGGGCATCGAGCCTACTTATAAATACTTCATCTATATGTGCAAGGAGGGTTATGGCATGAATAAGACCCGACTCTGTTTTCTTGGGGAGATCTATCTGGGTGATGTCCCCTGTAACGATCGCTTTCGTGTGCTCTCCAAGCCGGGTAAGAAACATCTTCATTTGCTCTTTTGTAGTGTTCTGGCCTTCGTCTAGAATAACTATACAGTTGGCAAGACTTCTACCACGCATATAGGCGAGAGGTGCCACTTCTACCGCCCTACTCTCTTCGAGCCGCCTAATAGTCTCGTATGGAACCAGGGCTTCCATAGCATCATAGAGAGGACGAAGGTAAGGATTTATCTTCTGCTCAAGGTCACCTGGCAAAAAACCAAGACTTTCTCCCGCTTCCACTACAGGTCGTGTCAAAATTAGCTTCCGCTTAGATCGCGTCAAGAGCTCCCTCAGCGCATAGGCCATGGCGAGATAGGTTTTGCCAGTTCCTGCTGGCCCTATAGAAAAAGTAAGGTCATGTGATGCAATGCCTTGAAGATAAAGGCTCTGCCCTGCAGACCGCGGAAAGACCTTACCAAAACCATTGGGTATCTGTATGCAATTATCGAGGAACCTTGAAATATCGCTCTCTTTTTCCTCCGCGGGATTCTCTATCGAAGCATCTAAAGATTGACTTCCATCGGGCGTAAGCTCGGCATGCAGAGCTATTATAAGCTCTGGAGTAGCAGGTACGCCTTCTTCTATCGAAGTTCCAATTGCACTGATAAGGCGTGAGAAAAGGCTTAGTACTGCCGGATCATCGCTTTCGACAAAAAGCTCATTACCTCTTGTAAGCACATGAGTCCCCAAAAGGCTTCCAATCAAAGATAGATTGTAATCGTTTGCGCCACAAAGCTCGGCAAACACTTGGGTATCTTCGAGCACAATATGTGAAGGACTCAATCGCACTCCTATCCAAATAATAGTCTTTCTTTAATAATATACTAATACCAAGAAGCTCTTTCCAGCCTCTTGGTCTCATCTGCACTATTGTCTATTGACTGTTCGCTGTTTATTGGCGGGTTTTAGGGCTTTCACCGCCTGTTAAATTTTTAAGGCAGACTCACATGCTCATCGCTTAAATGTACCTTCAGAATAATTTATCGAACCTTTTATTGCAGAGATATCTTTCCATGTAACTGCCAGGTTGAAGGCAACTTCCATCTCATAGTGGGGCAGCGGTTGAGTTGACGATGCTGTGACAAGCTCTGGTCCAGCTTCAATATTTGCGGACAATACCCAATCATGGGCATCCATTGAAAGGCCCACCTTTAGACTCTGTAACTTAAAAAGCGTATTCTTTAGCTTATTCATATCCCAAATAGACATAGAGTCCCAAAGGTCCAAGAAAAAGTTTTTAGAATAGTGCTCAGGGTCAAAGTCATCTGATTTTGGAAGCAGGGATGCATAATATCGCCAGAAGGAGGAATTGACAGAGGAAAGCGTAAAATTAAAAGATAATCCTGTAGAATTCTTGATAGAGAAGCCAAGATTTGCTCCAAATGTAGAATTTGTAGATTGAATGAGATTCTGATTGAGAGTAAGCAATCCATTTGCCTCGACAGACCAGCCAATCGTATCCTTGGAGAATAATGGCACATCTGAGCGCATTGTGGGTTTCCAAGATAGGGATAATGTCGAAGGTCTGAAATACTGAGTCCCATCCTGAATCCATGAACTACCCTTGAAAATATAGCCGCTTGCTTTTTGAGCCACAAAGCGTGCATTGAACGACCAAGCCGATAGCTCGGTGCTGAGACTTAAGGGGGCCTGAGTATCGAAATCCCAAGCAGCATTTGCCGAAATCCCAATTTTTTTTGTTGGCTTTAGAGTAAGGTTTCCGGTCAATGAAGTCGACTTGAGGTCCTCTAGGGAATCTTTACGAGATATAACGTAGCTAGCCCCCATCGTTGCTAGGCCTAGGGCTGTCGAACCTGAAAGTGTATAACTCTCGAGAAGTGGTGGCAAGGCAACTTTAAAGCTCAAGCGCTCTGTTGTGGACCCAAGCTTTGCAGACAGCTCTGTAAGCATAGAATGATCAGATATCATAGTTGGGTCCCATGATAACCAATAAAGTTTATAAATAGGGTAGGCATCTATTCCACTGCCATCTAGCCCTTCGTAGGCCAATCTAGCTACTTTCCCCTGAATAGAATAAGAGAATTTAGAGGCAGAAAAGATATTGGATTTCTTAAATGGCTCCCATAATAACTTGGTTCCAGTGCTCCAATACGCTGTATTGTAGCCGTAGTCTGCAATTAGGAAAGGGTGCACAGTTGTAGGATTTGTACGTTCATCGTAGAGATAAGGTCGATATTGCAGCTGCCCTAGAACGCCTGTCGAAACCTGAAAGGTCAACCCAGCATCATCTATCGAATAAGAAGAGGTCAAGTCAGCGTTGCTGCGCCCACCATATAGCCAATACCAGCTTCCGAAGTCGATATCTTGAGGTTTCTGCCATTGAGAACTATAAAATCGATCTTCTATGAAGCCTGAATTCGTGCTAGTCCATTTTAACGACATATTCTTGCTCTGCAGAATGTTACCGGACATAGTGAAAGCATTATCAATAATGCGCGCACTGTCGGGATAGAAGAAATGTCTTTGAGGATCTACCGCATTGAGGTGCAGCTCTTGAGAATTCATACCAGTTGTAGAAGCATATTTGCTCTTCCAATTAAAGGATGATGAAAGGTTGGAAAGCCTAAAAGTAAAATTACTTTTCTCAATAGAAGGATTCCATGACCACGAAAGGCTTGCTTTTTGCGAGAAAGAACTGCGTTCATCTATAGTCTTGAGCGAAGAATTCCCTAGAATAGAAAAAAAATCATAAGATTCATTTCGATACATAAAATCCTGTTCAACGAATGGATCGGAATAGAACGGCAAACTGATCTGCCACTTTAGTCCTGTTTTATTCTTTTTTGAAGAGGCTTCGAAGTTCAATAGAATGCGCATGGGGAGTTCTATCGATGCAAGCTTCCATTTATTCCATACCGAAGCATAATCACCAGCACTATCATAAGGAGAATAATAGCCTGTCGATTCTAGAAAAACAGAACGCGAAAAAGCGGCTCCTACAAGCCAGGAAAGATCGTATGAATAGGTACTTGCTAATTCACCTCTTAGCCCAGCAAAAACCCCCAAGGATGAATAGACATCCCCCAAGATCGCTATATTTGTCTGGTTCTTGCTTTCGCTAGAGGGCTGAGTTCTTGAAATATAAGTTCCAAATGAACCTAATGCTCCTTCGGTGGTTGAGAGCATAGAAGACTTCTGTGCTTCCGAACTCTGTGCTCCTGCAAGATAGGTGGTTGTCTGCAAAAAACCTCCTGCACGAGATCGAAAACCAACTACCGGATGGAATTTCGATGCCTTAGAAGGATAATAGAACAAAGGAAGCCACATGACAGGTATTGCACCTACATATAGAATCGCATTCGATGCTGCCCAATCTCCTGATTCGAATAGCCAGATCTTTTTTGCTCGTAGAATATAATGAGGCTTTATTTCATCGCAGGCGGTTAGAGATCCATTGGCCAATGAAATCACTTCTTCAGATCTGGAAATCAAAGACTCAAAATGGACTATCAGTTTGCGGGAGCTAGAAGCTGTTGACTCCATATTGAAAGAGCCATCTATAAAAACACCAGAATTATCATCGAGATCTACAGCTATGGATTCACCTCTGTAGATATCTGTTTTATATTCAGTCTGGCGAGTATATTCTACAGAGCCTATAGCTTTTACTTCTTTCGTATCACGATTATAGACAACATATTGAGCCTTTATTGTATGTGTCACTCCGCTGGAATCGATCAATTGGATAACAAGAGGTCCAGTAAGACGAAGCTCTTTTGTTCCATTTTCAAGGCTAAAATATTCAGCGCTAACAGCCTGCTCGATAGTCAGAGTTATTTGGTTGTCAGATTTGGATCCAACATCTTCAGGCTTAGAAGTGCCTTCATCAATCTGAATCTGAGCTTGGGCAGCAAGAGGTACAAGCAATAATTGAATCAAAAAAAGAAGGCCAATTTTGCGCTGCATCGATTCGTATGGTATATGGAAGAATGCAGTGTTGACAAGAATACCAGATCCATAATTCAGATGTTTAGTAATCGCCGCAAGTATTGGCCTGTATAAGAGACTCTACAAAGGGCAATTTCTTCAGGAGTCCCCTCCGCTATTACCATACCGCCTCTTTCACCTCCTTCTGGCCCTAGGTCGATTATCCAATCGGCTTGTTTTATGACATCGAGATTATGTTCAATCATCACTACGGTATTCCCACTGTCTACAAGCCTACGAATTACCTCGAGCAGTTGGCGCACATCCGCAAAATGCAGCCCTGTTGTAGGTTCATCGAGAAAATAGAGTGTGCGCCCCGTAGCCCGCCGCGCAAGTTCGAGAGAGAGTTTTACCCTTTGTGCTTCTCCCCCGGAAAGCGTCAGCGCAGATTGTCCTAGACGAATATAGCCAAGACCCACATCGAGCATCGTCTGAAGTTTATGGGCAATAGAAGGGATATAGGCAAAAAATTCGCTGGCTTCTTCAACCGTCATATTGAGCACATCGGCTATGTTTTTGCCCTTAAATCTCACATCTAGGGTATCGGAGTTAAATCGCTTTCCATGGCACACCTCGCAGGTTATATATACATCTGGCAAAAAATTCATCTCGATCTTGATAGTACCGTCGCCCTGGCAATGCTCACAGCGGCCACCTTTGACATTGAAACTAAATCGTCCCGGCTTCCAGCCCCTTGCTTTCGATTCGGGCAAGCTTGCGAATAGTTCCCTGATTGGAGTAAATACCCCAACATAAGTGGCTGGATTAGATCGCGGTGTCCTTCCTATAGGGCTCTGATCTATGTTGATGATTTTGTCGATATATTCTATTCCTTCAAGGCTCTTATACGATCCTTCGCGGATTGAGGAGCGCATCACTCGGTTAGAAATGGCAGGATATAATACATCAGACAAGAGAGTACTCTTCCCGGAGCCTGAAACACCTGTGATGCATACAAATCTTCCAAGAGGAATCCTTACGTCTATATTCTTGAGATTGTGCTCGCTTGCGCCTTTAAGAGCGATACAAGCGCCATTCCCTTTTCGTCGCACCGCAGGAACTTCGATTTTGAGAGATCCTGCGAGGTATTGCCCTGTGATGCTCTGGGGATTGGCAGCAACATCTTGCACGCTGCCTTGAGCTACTACATAGCCCCCATGCTCGCCTGCTCCTGGTCCGAGATCCACGATATAGTCGGCTGTTCGGAGCATTTGCTCATCGTGTTCTACGACTATGAGCGTATTCCCAAGGTCTCTAAGATATGTGAGTGTATCGATTAGCCGCTGATTGTCTCTCTGATGAAGACCTATGGATGGCTCATCTAAGATATAGAGCACACCAACGAGAGAGCTACCTATCTGTGTCGCAAGCCTGATCCGCTGTGCTTCGCCACCAGAGAGAGTCGATGCTTGGCGCTCGAGCGTAAGGTACTCTAGCCCCACATTCTGTAAAAAGCCAAGCCGTGCAATAATCTCTTTGAGAATAAGCTTTGAAATTTGAGTCTCAGTATTGGTGAGTTTAAGAGACTTAAAGAATTGGACCGATTCCTCTACAGGCATGCATGAAATCTCATAGATATTCTTGCCACCAATGGTTACAGCAAGAGCTTCCGGCCTCAATCTTTTTCCTTGACATACTTCACATTCTTTTTCGATCATGAAAGACTCTAGCCAATCCTTTATATCGTTGCTTGTCGATTCCATATAGCGGCGGCGTAGGTCTGCCAAGATTCCAGGAAACCTAGACTCATACTCGAAATAGCCAGTCTTATCTCTATTGTTGTAGCGAACATGGATATTGTCATCAGAACCATAAAGTATGGCTTCTATCACCTTAGAAGGTAGCTTATCGAAAGGAGTATCCAGGCTAAAGTGATAATGATCTGCAAGTGCCTCGAACTTTGAGCGATTCCATGCTGAATTAGGATTATAGGGTGCGCAACCACCTTCGTTGAATGACAAGCTCTTATCTGGAATAATCAAACCAGGGTCGAACTCCATGTTCATGCCTAAACCGCTGCAAGCAGGACATGCACCTTGAGGAGCATTGAAAGAAAAAAGTCTCGGCTCCATCTCTGGCAAAGAAATTCCGCAAATAGGACAGGCACCTTTTTGGCTAAAGAACTCTTCTTTTTGCTGGCCATCTATCTCGCGCATGATGGTTACAATTCCATTTGCTATGCCTAACGAAGTCTCTACTGCCTCGGCAACACGGCGGCGGCTCTCTTCGGATAGCCTGATGCGATCCACCACAAGCTCGATTGTATGCTTTCTCTGTTTTTCGAGAGCTGGAGGAGATTCGAGTTCGATGAATTGCCCGTCAATCCGCGCTCTCAGAAAGCCCTGTTTGAGAGCATCCTCCAGTATTTTCTTGTGTTCACCTTTCTGAGCTCGAATTACAGGTGCTAACACTTGTATCTTGGTGTCCATTGGCCACGAAAGAATAACATCGAGAATCTGGTCGACACTTTGCTCGCGAATTTCTCTACCACACGAAGGACAATGAGGAACACCTATTCTCGCAAACAGAAGTCGCAGATAATCATAAACCTCGGTTACTGTGCCAACAGTCGATCTAGGATTGCGCGTTGTTGTCTTTTGTTCGATTGAAATAGCTGGAGAAAGCCCTTCGATATAATCGACATCTGGTTTATCCATCCGCCCTAGAAACTGCCTTGCATATGCAGATAGAGATTCTACATAGCGCCTCTGGCCTTCTGCAAAAATAGTATCGAAAGCAAGAGAGCTCTTCCCCGAACCCGACAAGCCTGAAATGATAATGAGCCTATTTCTCGGAAGTTCGAGATCGATGTTTTTCAGATTGTGTTCTCGTGCACCCTTGATGATCAGCTTATCCATTGTTCCAAAATCATACTGTGGTCATAGGCATAAAGGCAAGTATGCTTGACAGATGTATAGCTATTTATGCTCTGCTAGACATTGAACTTGAAAAAAATTATGTCTCCGTCTTGAACCACGTAGTCGCGCCCTTCCTGTCGCATTTTGCCAGCCGCTCGTACAGCATTCTCCGAACCATAATTCATGAGATCATCGTAATGATAGACTTCTGCTTTAATAAATCCCTTTTCGAAATCACTATGAATAACGCCTGCTGCGGTTGGCGCCTTATCTCCCACCTTAATTGTCCAAGCCCTGCATTCGTCTTCTCCTGTGGTAAAAAAAGTGCGGAGACCCAATAATCTGTATGCAGCATGAGCGAGTATATCAAGTCCTGGTTCCTCTAGCCCTATACTATGAAGAAACTCAGCCCGTTCCTCAGAATCCTCTATATCTGCAAGCTCGGCTTCGTATTTTCCGCAGATAACCACCGCTTCTGAGCCCTGTTTTTCAGCAATTGATTTTACTATTTCGACATATTTATTATTGTCGATTCCAGATTCATCCACATTGCAGACGAATAATTCTTTCTTGAGAGTCAATAGAAAGCTGCGCCGTGCGTAATCTAGTTCTTCGGACTCCAAATTGATTGTAGAGGCAGGTTTCCCCTCTTCCAAAGCAGGACGCAGCTTCTGCAATACAGCAATTTCCTTTTCGATATCTTTTTTAAGATTCGGGTCTTGAACCTTGACCTGGCGATTTAGCTTATCCAGCCTCCTGTCGATGCTTTCTAAATCGGCCAGTGCAAGCTCAGTATGAATAACCTCGATGTCGTCGGCTGGATTTATCTTGCCTGCCACATGAACCACATTGGGATCATCGAAGCATCGCACAACATGGGCTATCATGCCAACTTCGCGAATATGAGAAAGGAATTGATTACCAAGACCCTCTCCCTTCGAAGCTCCTCGAACAAGACCTGCAATATCTACAAACTCAACAACTGCAGGTACTTTTCTTTTTGGTTTGAATATCTCGAATAGCTTATCCAAGCGCTTGTCTGGCAGTGGAACAATGCCTACATTGGGATCTATTGTGCAAAAAGGATAATTTGCGGCATCCACTTTTGCCCTTGTAAGAGCGGAGAAAATAGTGGATTTCCCTACATTGGGCAAACCCACAATACCACAATTTAGCGGCATTAGGACATTCCTCTTATTGGTCTCTTGATTTCCAAAGTATAGCAAGGACAAATCATACGACAAGTACCATGCTTATTATTTCAAATAATGAAACGCTAGTATAGAATTTTGAAAACATATATTTACGAATCATAAAAACTGGAGTAGGATAAAAACAAGAACCACAAATCAAGGAGGACTTATCAATGCAGGACCTTTCAGTGTATTTGTCCGCAAATGCCCATAGTATGAAGAAATCCGTCATTAGAGAATTACTTAAGCTTACTAATCAACCGGATATCATCTCATTTGCAGGAGGGCTTCCTGCTCCAGAGACCTTTCCCATCGAAGAACTCAGAGTAGCGAGCGATCAGGTTTTTAGAAAATATGGCGACAAAATCCTCCAATATGGCACGACGGAAGGCGATAATGATCTAAAGGCTCGAATCATCGAATACGAGTCATCTCACGGCATTGATCTCGATCCAGATAATATTCTCATAACTTCAGCAAGCCAGCAGGCTCTCGATATGGTTCCAAAACTCTTCCTCGACCCAGGAGAATACGTGATTGCAGAGCGTCCTACCTATCTTGGAGCAATTCAAGCAATCCAATCCTATCAAGGCAAGGTACTTGGCATTCCCTTCTCTCATGCTAACGATGGCTTAGACATGGATGAGCTAGAGAGAAAATACGCTCGCGCCAAGAGTGAGAATAAGCGAATAAAATATATCTATGTGATTCCGGATTTTCAAAATCCAACAGGAGTATGCTGGAGCCTTGAAAAGCGCAAAGCCCTTATAGAATTTGCATATCGCGAAGGGCTTTTCATCGTTGAAGATGCTCCTTATCGAGAACTCAGATTCATGGGTGAACCCATACCTTCCTTGTACCAGCTAGAACTGGAAATGCAGAACCTTGGCATTGTGATTGGCCTTAAAACATTCTCTAAGATACTTGCGCCTGGAACACGAATAGGCTG
The DNA here is from genome assembly GCA_003452735.1 of Spirochaetaceae bacterium. Taxonomy (GTDB): domain Bacteria; phylum Spirochaetota; class Spirochaetia; order Treponematales; family Rectinemataceae; genus Rectinema. The sequence goes on along the minus strand of DMNL01000033.1, from coordinate 5,793 downwards.
GATTCTTGCACGCAAGGATATCATTCAGCAATTGGTTGTTGCAAAGCAAGCGGTGGATCTCTGCACAAGCCCGCTCACCCAGAAGATTGTCGCTCAGTTCATGGCAACCGGCAAACTCGAAGAAGTCCTCAAGAATACCTGTGCCATTTACCGCGATAAGCGCAATTTCATGCTACAAAAGCTAGATACCTATATGCCCAAACATCCAGATCTCACATGGACAAAACCAGAAGGCGGCTTATTCTTGTGGCTGTCTCTGCCTAGCTACATTGATACAGATAAGATGTTCTACAAGGCAATCGAAAAGAAGGTCGCCTATGTGGTGGGAAGTTCTTTTTATTATGATGATCCTGAAGTAAATTCCATGCGCATCAACTTCTCCTATTCGAGCTACCAACAGATCGAGGAAGGAGTGAAGCGCCTTGCTAGCACGTTCAAAGAAGAAATAGAAGCGCATGAGGCTGGCCTTTAAGGCGCCTAGGAAGGACTTTTGAACTAGAACAAAATTCTCTATATTGCATTGGGCGAGTATCTGTCATGCATATAGGGATATATTTTACGAGTACTCTAGTTTATTAAATCGGCGTCGAAATCATTTTTAATTTTAGACTCATATTGTCATATCTTACAGAAATCGATATTTTCTCCTAGTAACACTAATCTTTCCCAAGGTGGATAAACCATGCCAATAATTCAGGTGATCGATGTAAAAAAGGATTATTATTTGGGGAATGTAGTTGTCCCCGCACTCAGGGGAATCTCTTTTTCTATCGAACGAGGCGATTTTGTCTCTATCGCTGGCCCTTCGGGCTCGGGAAAGTCTACCATACTCAACATAATAGGCCTCATCGACGTACCGACATCGGGCGAACTTATTATTGACGGAAAGAACACTAAAGGTCTTTCAGATAAAGAACTTACTCGATTTCGACATGAAATTTTGGGCTTTATTTTCCAATCCTTCAATCTCATTCCTGTCTTAAATGTCTACGAAAATATTGAATTCCCGCTGCTTCTTGGTAAAACCCAAGTCCCCAAGAGCGAGTGGAAAAGCTGGATAGAGTTCCTCATTGGCGAAGTAGGCCTTACAGAGTGGCGGAATCATAAACCCAATGAGCTATCTGGAGGGCAGCGTCAGCGCGTTGCAATAGCGCGTGCTCTGGTTACTAAGCCTTCTATAGTTCTAGCCGATGAGCCTACCGCTAATCTGGATTCCACAACAGGAGAACAAATAATAGACCTCATGAAGAAGATAAACCGAGAATTGGAGACGACTTTCATTTTCTCTACTCACGATGCAAAGATCGTCAATATCGCCGATCATGTTATTCGCTTGCGCGATGGCATGGTAATAGAGAATAGGCGGAGTGGCGAAGATATTTTTGAAGAGAATGCCTTTACGGCGTCGGCGGAGAATTAAGAATGGCCGTCATTTTTAAGATAGCTTTCCGCAATATTAAGGCCCATAGATCCAAAAGCCTCATCATCGGGATTTTATTAGCAATGGGAGCCATGGTTTTGGTGTTTGGCACAGCCTTTATCAATGCAACCGAGGAAGGGGTTCGCTCGACATTTTCAGATGTATATACAGGAGATATTTTTATCTCTGGTATTTCAAGTGATGGTCCGGTATCGCTGTTCGGCGTCACTTCCACCAGCGGCATGGCAGAAACTCCCATAATTCCTGAGTATGATAAGGTGCTTTCTATCGTAAAATCGACTCCCCACCTAAAGAAAACCTCTTCGCTCGCAACAGGTTTTTCTCAGGTAATTCGCGAAAATGGTGATCAAATGACAAAAGAGGATTCCCAAAACAAAATCAAGCCTCAGGATAGATTTTTATTTCTTTTTGGAATCGATGCAGCCACATATTGGGACCTATTTGAAACCGTAGAGATTGTCGCAGGAGAAAAATTAAAGCCAGGGCAATCTGGCATTATGATCAATGAGAGTCAATTCTATAAATTTTCGGATTGGTTCGAGAAACCTCTTTCGATAGGAGATCCTCTTCTTGTTCAGGGCTTTTCTACAATCGGTTTTCGCTTGAGGGAGCTTCCTATTGTCGGCATCTTCCGGCTTAAAGAACAAGGCACGGCACCTGAGCAGCTTGCCTATATCGATATCGAATCTCTTCGCGTAATGAGCGGCATGACCGTTGGAGCCAATGAACCAATACATCTAAAGCCTGAAGAGACAAGTATGCTTTCAATAGAAGATCCCGATGAGCTTTTCAGCGATGATATAATCGTAACTTCGGAGACTTCAGAACATTTCGATGTAAGTTCAATCTCTAGGGAATTATCCAAACCCAGCCAAATAGATCCTCTAAAGCCTGATGAAGGAGCATGGCAATTCATTGTAGGTAAAGCGGATTCTCCTCAAAATATAAATCGCATCATTTCTTCTTTAAATAAGGCTTTTGAAAAAGAAGGAATTCAGGCTGTTGCAGGTAGTTGGCAAGCCGCCGCAGGTCCTTATGGGCAATCTGTAGATGTTGTTCGTCTTATCTTTGCGGTTGCAATTATTATACTCTCCATCGTCGCCATCATAATAATCATGAATACCTTTGTCATTTCTGTAATCGAACGAACAAGCGAAATAGGCACTATGCGTGCCATTGGGGCCGGCAAGGGTTTTGTGCGTACCATGTTTGCGGCTGAAGCAATGGCTCTTGCACTGGTCTCGGCTTCGATTGGGGCAGGACTGGGCCTCTTGATTATCGAAATCCTTAAATCGCTCCGAATCGAGGCTACAAATCCGTTTTTCCTTGTTCTATTCGGTGGGCAATACTTAAACCCCATTGCAACAGCAGGAAATGTATTTTTTGCAATCGTACTGATGATAGCGGTAGGCTTTATAGCCCACCTCTACCCAGTTTCGCTGGCTTTGAAAATTCAGCCAGTGAGAGCGATGCAGGAAGAATAGGAGGAAGTACATGAATGTAGTATTGCTCCGCATCGCTGCACGAAATCTAATGCGGCAAAGAAAGAGAACTATGCTCCTTGCAGGAGCAATAGCCTTTGGAATAATGATCGTAACCATTATCAACGGATTTGCTGGATCATTTGTAAAAAATATATCGGATAATTTTTCGTACCTGATGGGCGGCCATGTCTTCGTTAGTGGATCCGAATATACTCCGTCAGGCAAGCGTATATCGATAATTCGCGATGATTCGGTGATAATGCAAGCCTTAGAGGATTCTGGACAAAAATGGGTTAGCCTTCAGAAAACCAGCCAGACCATAGCTACGCTGATTTTTGAGGGCAAGAGCATGCAGCAGACACTCACCGGCATCGATCTGTCTCATTCTGGAATGATAAAAGAACGACTTGCTCTTGTTGACGGGAATTGGGATAATATTTCCTGGCCTAATGCTATAATAATATCCCAAAGCATTGCAAAAAAACTCAATGTTCTGCCAGGAGATGTATTGGTTGCACAATTGCAGACTATAACAGGTCAGAACAATGTTGGCGAATTTCGCGTCGCAGCAATAACTATAGATTCAAGTTTTGTCGGCTCTATGATGACCTACGTGCAACTTGAATATCTCAATAGTCTCATCGGTCTAGGGAAAAATGAATACATGTCTCTTGGCATAATGCTAGAAAGACTAGAGAAATCAGGGCCTTTCGCTAATGCGCTATATACTTCGATGAAGGGCATGGGACTCAATCTCTTCGATCGTTCGACAAAAAAGGAAGATGGTTCCATGACCCCATTTCAGGCGATGCTTCTCGAGCAAAAAACCGAACAATGGACAGGGACCAAATATAGGCTCTATACAATCGATGATGTTCTTGCCCAGGCACAGCAGATAGTAGTTGCTCTAGATACAGGAAGCACAGTGGTTTTAATCGTTCTCTTCGCCATCGTTATGATTGGCATCTCTAATACCTTCCGAATGGCAATGTATGAGCGAATCCGAGAAATTGGAACGATGCGGGCTATCGGTGTTCAAAGGAATGAAATCCGATCAATGTTTCTATATGAAGCACTATTGCTTGCGCTGGCAGGTGCCATTGCAGGAATAATCTTGGCACTAATCGCTATGGGCCTCTTGACTTTTATAAGCTTTGATCCACTTTCTCCAGTATTCTTGATTTTGAAGCGCGGTCATTTTTCATTCTATGTGCCACCGCTTCGCGCAATAGGCAATATTCTTCTTATAGCGGTGCTTACACTCGTTGCAGTATATGCGCCAGCAAATGCTGCGGCAAAATTGCCACCAGCAGAAGCTTTGAGAACCGTCAAATAAATGGGAGTTTTTAGCATGCACTCTAATGTATTCCTGAAAACAAGAGGCCTAAAAAAAGAGAGCTATTTTATCATTATCTTGGCAATGCTTTTCTTTGTTGGATTGAATCCTTTGCTTGCTCAGTCAAAGCCAGATCCGAAGGCACTTATCAAGCAAGTCGATGATTTGAGCGACTTTTCAGGTAAAGATTTTTCTGCTGTCTTTACTATTGTCACCCAAAAACCAGGAGAAAAAGACAGCGTTACACAGGCTCGGATCTTCCGCAGAGATTTGAAAAAGCAATTTGTCATTTTGATTCTGCTTCCGGAAGTGAACAAAGGACAGGGTTATCTCAGGGAAGATGATAATGTCTGGTTTTATGATCCTACAAGCCGCAAGTTTTCGCATTCTTCGATGAAAGAAAACTTGCAGAACACTAAAGCAAAGAATTCCGATTTTACGCTCAGCACATTTGCCGAAGATTATACGGTGACGAAAATGACCGATGGTATGGTGGGCAAGTTTCCTGTTTGGATATTGGATCTAAAAGCAAAAACAAATGAAGTAGCCTATGATCGGGTAGTGCTATATATTCGCAAAGATAGGACAATGCTGCTCAAACGAGAAGATTACTCTGTGAATGGACGGCTAATGCGAACTACCGCATATCCTAAATATGTCGAGCTTGAAGGAAGACTTCTTCCTTCGCAGATATTGATTGTCGATGAAGTCAACAAAGGAGAAAAGAGCCAGATCACCATGGCAGAACAATCTGTGTCTCCTTTACCCGATAGAGTGTTTACAAAAGCCTTCCTTGAACAAGTTAGCAGGTAATTGCAGGTAATATAGGAGGTAATAAAGGAGGTAGTGATGAGTTCTCTTCAGAGATTAGAGGCAATTGGTATTCTATGTCTAATCATCATGGCTGCGCCTTTCAGCATATCATCGCAAGAGGATAGCAATGATATCGACGCACTATTTGAAGATGAAATAGTGGTACAGCAAGACAGGGAAACTTCTAGCCAAAAAGAATCACAAGATTCTCTAAATAGACAGACAAATCCTCTTCAGAGCTTCTTGAAAACCGAGACTGTTAAAATCGGTGGTAGTATTAGCGGAACTGTACAATCTTCTTGGCAATGGAATGATCCTTGGACAGCAGGCTTTGATCTTGTAGATCCAGATTCCCAAAAGCTAAAACCTGATTTAAACAGCCTTGTATACTTCGATGCACGACCTCAAGAAGATTTCAGGGTACATGGTTCCTTTAAGACCGCTTGGCCATTTTCAGAGACAAAGAGCCTCTTGGATTCCAACAACAAAACTACATTAGTCTCTGTTCCAGATATCCGCATTTTTGAACTGTTTTCGGATTTCCAGCTTGGAGATACTGCATATATGCGTTTCGGAAAGGCTACAGTAAAATGGGGTGTCGGATACTTCTTTAGTCCAGCAGATATAATCAACCTGGAATCGATAAATATTTTAGATCCAACGGCGCAGCGTGAAGGCCCATTACAGTTTCGTGTATTCATCCCTTATGGACCAAGCCA
>DMNL01000108.1 GCA_003452735.1 Spirochaetaceae bacterium | reverse complement strand
ATGAGCTCAATTCAACTCTCTATCAGTCGGCTTGGAAAAGTCACTTTCTTTCGAGCATTATGATGCCGCTCATGAATTTTGTTGGGAATATCGGGTATGTAGCGGTTGCAGTGAGCGGAGGCTGGCTTGCAGCAAAGAAAATGGTGACAGTTGGGGACATTCAGGCTTTTCTACAGTATGTGCGGCAGTTTACACAGCCAATCGTCCAAATTGCGAATATCTCGAATGTTTTGCAGCAGACTGCTGCAGCAGCAGAACGCATCTTTGATTTTCTGGCTTCAGAGGAAGAAAAGGATGTATCGATTGAGATGGGACAAAAGGGAGCTCTTGTCGAAATACCAGAGAGTATCAAAGGCAAGGTTGAGTTCCGCCATGTTTGCTTTGGCTATCTGCCTGATCAGCCTATAATCAAGGATTTCAGCGCAACGATCTTGCCAGGCCAGAAAGTTGCTATTGTAGGTCCAACAGGTGCTGGCAAGACAACATTGGTCAAACTCCTCATGCGATTCTATGATCCGGATAGTGGAGAGATACTAGTCGACGATATACCGATTAGGAGTTTGCCACGCTCCTTGGTGCGTTCTTGGTTTGGTATGGTACTGCAAGATACTTGGCTTTTTTCGGGAACGGTTAAAGAAAACATCGCTTATGGCAAGCGCGATGCTACCGAGGCCGAAATCGTCGAAGCTGCCAAAGCTGCCCATGTAGATCATTTTGTACGAGCTTTACCAGAAGGCTATAATCTCGAGATAAATGAAGAGACGACCAATATTTCGCAAGGGCAAATGCAGTTATTGACCATTGCACGTGCCATGCTCGCACAGCCTCCTATGCTTATTCTAGACGAGGCGACGAGCAATGTGGACACTCACACCGAGCTCTTGATTCAGAGAGCTATGGGATTGCTGATGCAGGGCAGGACAAGCTTTGTGATTGCGCACCGACTCTCTACGATTAGAGATGCTGATCTCATTCTTGTTATGGATCACGGAGATATCGTAGAACAAGGTACGCATGAAGAGTTGCTCAATAAAGGCGGCTTCTATGCCGAGCTCTATAATAGCCAGTTCGACCAGAATGGCGAAGACCGACTTGCAATTAGTGCTTCAAGCTTCTAGGAGCCTTTAGTTTACCTAATCGAATTGGATAATATAATATAAATAAGAGAGGCTCCCTTTTCGGGGCGCCTCTCTTTGCTTTGACTGATGATTCTCTGACTATTCTCAATACTCCATTCCACCCATTCCAGCATTTGGAGCCGGCATTGCAGGCGGATTCTTTTCAGGCAGGTCGGTTATGGCACATTCTGTCGTCAAAAGAAGCGACGCAACCGAAGCCGCATTCTGAAGCGCATAGCGCGTGACTTTAGCTGGGTCTATTATTCCCGCCTTTGTCATATCTGTCCACTCCAGCTTTGCTGCGTCGAATCCGATGCCTTTCTTTTCCTGCTTAGCCTTATCTGCGATGATGGAACCATCGATACCAGCGTTTTCAGCAATCTGGCGGATGGGCTCCTCGAGTGCTCGCTTTACGATCTTGAAACCAACACGCTCATCATCGGTCATTTTAGAGGTATCAGCCTTATCGAGAGCAATAGCTGCCTGAATAAGCGCTATGCCGCCACCAGGCACAATACCTTCCTCGATTCCAGCGCGGGTTGCAGAGAGAGCATCCTCGACTCTATGCTTCTTCTCCTTCATTTCTACCTCGGTTGCCGCCCCAACATTGATAACAGCAACACCACCTGCGAGTTTTGCAAGGCGCTCCTGCAATTTTTCGCGATCATAATCGCTAGTTGTCTCTTCGATCTGCATCTTGATCTGGGCAATTCGATCTTGGATATCTTTCTGCTTGCCGCCGCCATTGATAATTGTCGTATTATCTTTGTCTACCTTGACAGTCTTGGCTGTACCAAGCTGGCTTAGGCTTGTATTCTCAAGCTTTAGGCCAAGCTCATCGGATATGACCTCACCGCCAGTGAGTATGGCTATATCTTCGAGCATTGCCTTGCGGCGATCACCAAAGCCAGGAGCTTTGACTGCACATACATTGAGTGTTCCGCGGAGGTGGTTAACAATGAGAGTAGCAAGGGCTTCGCCTTCCACTTCTTCTGCAATAATAAGAAGTGGCTTACCAGTTTGAGCGATCTTCTCGAGTATTGGGAGGAGATCTTTCATGTTGGATATTTTCTTGTCATGGATAAGAATAAGGGGGTTCTCGAAGACTGTAGTCATCGAATCGCGGTTGGTCACGAAGTATGGTGAAGTATAACCACGATCGAACTGCATCCCTTCGACATACTCGATGGTGGTCTCCATGGTTTTGGATTCTTCGACTGTGATTACTCCATCTTTGCCGACTTTTTCCATAGCATCGGCTATTTGGTTTCCAATGTCGATGTCATTGTTGGCGGAGACTGAAGCGACATGGGCAATCTCCTCTTTTTCCTTGATGTCTTTGGAGATCTTTCGGATTTCCTGGACAGAAAGGGTCACCGCCTGATCGATTCCGCGCTTCAAGGCCATTGGATCGATACCAGCCGCGACAGATTTTAATCCTTCCTTGACAATGGAATAGGCAAGCACTGTAGCAGTTGTCGTACCATCGCCAGCAATGTCATTTGTCTTGGTTGCGACTTCTTTGAGAAGCTGGGCACCCATATTCTCGTACGGATCTTCGAGCTCGATTTCCTTGGCTACAGATACACCATCTTTGGTCACTGTAGGAGCACCAAATTTCTTGTCTAGAAGCACATTCCTGCCCTTAGGACCAAGAGTCACTCTGACTGCTTCAGAGATTGTCTCTACACCGACAAGAAGTTTTCGGCGCGCATCTTCGCTGAACAACAATTGTTTTGCCATACCTTGTTCTCCTGAAATGACAGTGTTTTTACCGGCCGTATACGCATACATCGATAAAACGATGTTGTGAAGCCGGATATTTTCCTTGGATCGGCTTTGATAAGCCTGTAATAAGATATAAAAAATGATAAAAATCGGCAAGAGGATGCCAATACAAGTAGCTTTTCGAATATTATCATGGTAAAAGGCTTGAAGTCCG
>DMNL01000103.1 GCA_003452735.1 Spirochaetaceae bacterium | reverse complement strand
TTATTTCTCAAATCATTGTCGAAGATAATGAGCCACTCGAAAAGGCGTTAAAGCGCTTTAAGAGAATGGTTGAAAAAGAAGGTATCATACGTGAATGGAAGCGGCGCGAATATTACGAAAAGCCATCGGCGATTCGCAATAGAGAAAAAAAAGCGCTAGAACGGAAGCTCCAGAAAAAAACTCGTAGATCACAAGAAGGCAGATATTGATCTTCGAGAGGAAGTGTGATGCTCGCAGAAAAGCCGCTTTGTTCAAGCGGCTTTTTCTTTTTCAAAGTTGGTTATCATAGAAGCGCTTAATATAATAGAAGCGCTTAATATAGATAAAGGAAAAGATAGATTATGAGAAAAGATACGCCAACCCGATACTTATCTAAAAGTCTAATAATTATTCCATTTATGGCAGCTCTCATTCTTTTTACAGCGTGTGACTCCGGCCAAGGCATAGATAAGCCAAACCCTAAACTCAAGACGGTCGATCTCGTAATTGGAACAACAAAAATCAAGGCCGAAGTTGCACTTACGGAAGGCGAAAGAAACCGCGGCCTTATGTATCGCAGCTCATTGAAAGACGGCGAAGGTATGCTCTTCGTTTTCGAGAGCGATCAGAAGCTCTCTTTCTGGATGAAGAACACCAAGTTACCACTTTCGCTCGCCTATATTCTCTCTGATGGAACTATTGTCCAGATTATCGATCTTGTGCCATATTCTGAGGAATCTCGTCCCTCGATTAGAAGCGTACGCTACGCCCTAGAAGTACCTAAAGGCTGGTTCGAACGCGCTGGTATCAAAGTCGGAGATAAGGTGCAGATTCCATCGTTAGAATAAAAACAAATACATGGAACATTGCCAAGAAGTCATCTTTTACGTTAATCTATATATCTGAAACACAAATATGCTTAATATAGGAAATTGATATGCTCAATATATTGACCTATGGTGAATCGATTCTCACCGAGAAAGCAAATGAGATTACCGAATTCGACCAAAGCTTACAACGGCTCATCGAGGAAATGCATGAAGCCATGCAGCGCGATCATGGAATTGGGCTCGCTGCTCCTCAGGTGGGGACTTCCAAGCGGCTCTTTATCGTAGGCATCGATGACGAACCACTTCGCGTTTTCATCAATCCCCACATTGTCGCTAGCAGTCAGGAGACCACAGAATTAGAAGAAGGCTGTCTTTCGTTTCCAGGGCTATATTTTACCGTAGTTCGTCCTCTTGCCGTAGATATAGAAGCCGTTGACATGCATGGAAAACCTTTCAGAATCAGCGCAGATGGGTTGCTGGCTAGAGTTATCCAGCATGAATATGACCATCTAGATGGCATTTTATTTGTAGACCGTGTCTCACCTTCGAAAAGAAAACGGGCCCTTACACACTATGGCCGTATGCTGAAAATGTAAAAAACGGCTAGGAGTCGCTGGTGCGCATTTTGTTTGCAGGAAATCCAGATATCGCGGTTCCCACCCTAGAGAGTTTGCACAATTCTTCGCATGAGGTTGTCGGAGTATTGACGAATCCAGTAACCAAAGCCGGCCGAGGCCTTAAGATGAACAGTACTCCCATAGCACAGGCAGCATTACGCCTATGGGGAGAGAGCGTGCCGATTCTTGCTTTCGAGACACTCAAGTCTGAAGCACGAGCCGCAGTTTCGGCCATTTTGCCTGATATACTTGTCTCTTTTGCGTATGGACGGATTTTTGGACCTAGATTTATGGAGCTTTTCCCAAAAGGCGGCATAAATGTACATCCAAGCCTTTTGCCAAGATGGCGGGGCAGCTCACCCATACCCCATGCCATAATGTTCATGGATAAGGAGACAGGAATATCGATACAAACAATAGCTCCCGAAATGGACACTGGAGAGCTCTTGCATGTTCATCGCATTCCTCTTAAAGGCCGAGAGACAAGCGCTTCGCTTTCCGAACTCTGTGCGCAGCTTGCAGGCCCAATGGTTGTCGAAGTTTTGGATGAGATAGAAAGAGGAATTGCAAAGCCTAGGCCTCAGATAGGAGAACCTACCTATTGCAGGAAAATAACTAAAGAAGATGGCCATATCGATTGGCATAGGCCATCGCGCGAAATCGATGCCCGCATACGTGCCTTCGATCCTTGGCCAGGCTCATTCACTTTTCTTAGAAATTTGCGCCTTTCCATTCTTGAAGTAGAGCCTTTCGATGATTTTGATTCAATGAGCAATGCTGGATATATGACAAATCACTCTCCTGGGACTATAATTGCAGCAGTTGTGCAGAAGGGAATTATCGTAAAGGCCGGAGATGGCTACATTGCAATAAAAAGGCTACAGGTAGCGACTCGCAAGGCTGTCGGGTTTCAGGATTTTTCCAACGGAGCGAGAGACATTATTGGTGCGGTTCTCCGATAAGAGAGCTACCCGTAAAGAGATCCGTTTCAGTCATAACTATTTTATTTGCCAATAATTGCAGGTAAAGGAATTCTAAAGCATGGCCGAGAAAGACAAGAAAGATATCAAAGATTTTACGAAGATACTAAAGGAAACTGCGTCTAAAGCTCCTCAGAAGGTATCCAAAGCAGCAAAGACGGTCGCAGATAGCGCAGGCGAGCAGCATGAACATATCTCCAAGTGGACCAAAGAGCAGAAACGGACCTTTATTTGGTTCGCCCTAGTCATGTTTCTAGTCATGGTGATTGTGGCAGTATTGGTGTTTTTCCTTGCGCTTAGAGGAGAAGAAAGAACGATGGTTCCAGATGTAAGACATATGGACCTTGCTGACGCTCTAGTCAAACTTCAACAGCGTGAGCTATACCCGCGATTGACGCTGCGTTTTACCGATAATCCCCTCGACCGCAATCTCGTGCTTGAGCAGTCACCTCCACCAGGAAGCATTGCAAAAGCCGGACGACGCATCAATCTCGTCGTGAGCCGCGGTGCTGTGCTAGACAGAGTCGAGGATTATTCCGGTCGCAACATCGATGACCTCAAGCTCTACCTTCAAGGAATTTCTGCTACAACAAAGACCCTCATAAGCATCAGAGAACCTCCTCTTTATATTTTCGACAATTCGGCGCCTGGTACAATTCTAGATCAGGAACCAAAGCCGGGTACGGAAATTTCTGGTCCGACAGTCTTAGATCTTGTCGTAAGCAAAGGGCCAGAATCTAGGAATATTACGATGCCATCTCTAATTGGCCTTTCGATGAGGGAGATGGCGTCGAAGGCATCTACGATTCCGCTAGTATTCAGCTATAAAATGCGTTCTGCGCATGAAAAGGAAACACCAGGTACCGTTGTAGAACAGTCGGTGCAGCCCGATACAAATCTCAAGCAATTCGATTCTGTGCAGATCACAATCGCTACACCTGAAGCGCGGAAGGGCTATGTATCGGGCGTATTCGAATATTCCTTGCCCGAGTATCCCTATGTCGTACCGGTTGGACTTGATGTTATTTCTCCAGACGGAACAAGAAATTCTATTTATTCGGTGAAGCATCCCGGGGGTGCGTTCAGTGCACCTTTCTCTGTACAGAATGGGTCGGTGCTGGTCCTAATGGTAAGCGGAGCGGAGGTGACGCGTAAGGAGGTGAAATGATGAACGAGCGTGGCGAGATACCGGTAGAGATTGTTCATCTCTATGCCTACGATGTAGGAAGATCGATAGATCTCAATAAAGTGGCTTCTTTAGTTCCAGCGCACCGAGACATTGCCTTAGCCAAACGGCGCGATACCCCAGCTTATTTGACTCTGCCTAAACCTCTTGTGCTTTCCATCAGTACCGAGGAATGCGATTCGAAACAATTCAGCAAGATATCCGCAATGGCAAAGATCTATGAGGATGGAGCCATAACGGTGATTGTGCGCTATTGCACTATGTCTACGTTCGAAGAGCTCCCTGCCAAGGCGCACATGCCAATTCGCGATGTGAGCGGCTCGTCTTCCATCGAGCAGTTTGCTGAATCTTCCTTTAGAATGGTCAGAGAAGCCCTGCGTAGCGCTATAGTCGGATATAAGGAACTGAGCGAAAGCGACAGAGAAACTTATATAGCTTTTTGTCTACT
>DMNL01000024.1 GCA_003452735.1 Spirochaetaceae bacterium | reverse complement strand
GCTTGCATTCGCCAGCTATACATTTGCGCAGGTCAAGGTGTCGCTCACTATACAGGCAAATGTCCAAAACGCGCAGGTCTATATCGACGATAATCTTGCTGGCTATGCCTCGCCCAATCTCTCCTTGCTGATTTTTCCAGGCACTTATACCATCAGAGTGGTAAAGAACGGATACCAGGAATATAGAACAACGATTACCGCAGCAGCAACGCCAATCACTCTCTTCGCAACTCTGTCAGGAGGAGCCCCGCAGACTCCATCTACGCCACCCGCTCCATCAACACCTTCAAGCCCCTCAACACCACCCTCTCCACCCCCTTATACCCTGCCACTACCCATCACTATTCCGGAGCCTGGCTTTCAGCTTTCTATCGATGCCAATATCGATGGAGCAAGGGTCTATATCGACAATGTTTATGTAGGTATAACTCCTTACCGCGTAACACAATATCGCGGAGGCCATGTGATCCGTATCTCCGCTCCGGGCTATGCTGATTATGTCGAGAGCTTGTACCTCTATCGCTCTACGGTGCTTAACGCTTACCTCTCTCCTCTGCCCGTTTCTTATGAAATAAGGCTTCCCGATAATCTACAGCTCGAGTGGAGAACAAACAATAAGTACCATGATAAATTCCAGGCCGTGCAACTTTACCTAGATAACAAGCGACTCGACAGCCTTCGCGGAGAATTGTTGCCTGGGCTGCACACCATCGCTATAGACTATTACAACCTGCATCTAGAAGATTCATTCGATATAAAGCCAGGCCAACCCGTTATCTTGCAGCTTGGCCTGGGCGTTAAGGTATATTGAATCAGCTTTGAATCGAGCCCTGGCTTAGGCGCTACAGCATGCAACTAGAAAGCGATTCTATACAAAACTATACTCTGCTAACTACGTATACCGCAATAAAAAAGGCACATTATTGCAATGCAATAATGTGCCTCTGATCGGGCAAGCCAGACTCGAACTGGCGACCCCAAGTCCCCCAGACTTGTACGCTAACCACCTGCGCTATTGCCCGATTTGCCTCTCAGGGCTCAAATAAACTAACACAAGCCGCATCCAGTTGTCAATGTGAAAGTGGCTCCTAGGGTGGGCTCATAGACAAAGAAAGCGCTCGTCGCCAGGGTGCGGATCGATTCCCGGCCTGGTCAAGGCAAAGTCATACTTGACTGGATCTTCGGGCGCATAGAGTCTAAACGCGTCGGTAACGCGTAGCGCATCGCGAAGGTTCACCGCCACTCCGCTTTTCCTCTGGATTTTCCTCTGTGGCAAAAAACCCAATCGCTCTGTGCAAGTGCGGATCATATGTGTATCCATTGGAACAATGAGACGTGAAGGACTCACGCTATTCCAGCAGCCTGGATCTATTTCATCGCGCCTTACCATCCAGCGCAGAAACAAAAAAAGCCTCTTTGCCGCCGAACCATTGGCCGGATCGGGCAGAAGATTCTTGCGCAAGCCTTCGGGTACAGCTTCGAGCGCCAACTCATGCATTCTTCGAACAAACATAGATGAAGCAGCCAAGATGTTCTGCTGCTGACTCATTTTGCATGAGAGGGATTCGTGCCGCCCGGTACATATTTCGTACTTGCTGACTTCCTGCTGATTCGCAGCAAAATCACAATCTTCTTCCGGTTTTTCCTGCAGCCATTTTCTATCACATTCTAAAAAGAGCGCTTCTAGGCTTCCATAGCAATTCAGTGCATCATGAATGGCCCACATAAGGGCAATCATATCCTTTGGAAAACAGAATCGATATTTAAAAGAAGACCATGCTAGCTCTATCTCCTTGCTTGCCATCTCGCGCAATGTTTTTGCTGGATGCTCTCCTAACGGCTCGAGCGCTTTTTCGCAAGCTCGCATAATAAGCTCGACAGATCCAAATGCAAGTGTCGAACATATGAGTCCAGCTACTTCCATGTCTTCACGCGCCTTGTAGCGCTTCACAATAGCGAGCGGATCGAGCTTAAGGCGCTCGGATCGATTGCATTCTGCGTATATCTCTTCGAGAAAACATGAAATTGCTGGATTATAAAGAGGTAATTGCTGGTCGGAATTTTTCGAGCTGTTTAATTGCCAGCTGACCTTTTCTAGGTTGTATTTTGGCTTGCTTTTTAATCTTTCGTCGTTTATTTGCCAGCTGACCTTTTTCGGTCTTTCGGATGAACTGCTCTTCATAATTTTGCTATGGATACCTGAACATGTCTCTGCGAGCTCTATCTAGAAGAATAACCGAGCTCTGCTTCCAGCTGCTTTATGCGCGCTAGAATCTCATCATCATTCGGATGAAGGGATTTAGCTTGTTCAAGGTATAGAACAGCCTTATCGCGATTTGTGGTATCGGACTTGTCAGATTGCCGATTATAGCGATTTATGTATATTGAAGCGAGCGAGACAAGCGCTTCCACATTGTCCGCTCTTTCTGCTAGTGCGTCTTTTAGCTGACTTATAGCTTTGTTTTCGTCACTCTGAAGCGTGGCTGACATATAATAGAGGAAAGATTTCAACTCTTTCGAAAAAGGTGCGGCTATAAATTTCAGAACTATATCGAGTAATGCCGAGTTTGCGCCTTCATCTTGACTCATCCCAAGTCCAGGCAAACCCGGCACAATAGCCGTAGGTACATCCCTAGTCGGTGCAGCCGAGGCCAGGCCTCCTCCAGTTGCCATAGCAAGACTGCGCAAATA
>DMNL01000164.1 GCA_003452735.1 Spirochaetaceae bacterium | reverse complement strand
TCGATCATAAAGGTATTCGGCTGGGGATGGGTTGTCAGATATATTGCTCTCGTTCCCATCCTATTTGCCCCCTTGTTCGCATCGAAGGGGCATATGGGGCTTGCGATTCTGATGCTAATTTTGGGGACCGCAGGATTTCATATAGCCCGAGGAATTGCCCTCATCGGAAACAATCCAGTCTTGGGACTATTATCGACTGGTGGTGGCGACAAGCCTCGAAGCGACCAGGGACGCTATCTGGTCACCATATCTGTTGTCAATTCTGTAGCAGCAATTCTAGCAAACATAGTACTAGCTTTTTTGCTTGGCCAAGAAGCATCGCTATGGACCTACACAATTGCAATAGGTCTTGGAATTATAACGGGGCTTATCAGTTGTGCCATATTATTCAAGACGCCGGAACCCGAGGCATTTTCCAGCAAAGAAGAGCAATCTCTATGGGATGTCACAAAAGAAGCTCTTGTCCAGCCGGAATTTCGTGCATTCATATTTACCTTCATGCTGTTATCCTTCCTTTCTGGCATGGGGCGTGCATTTCTGCCAGTCTATGCAAAAGAAGTCTTCGCGCAGGGCGACGATGCAATAATGGTATATTCAATTGTTGCAAGCCTCGGCTCAATAACGATGGGACTTATAACTCGCCTCGTTGTGGATCGCCTTGGGTCGAAGCCACTTTTCATAATCTATAGCGCAATCGGATTTGTCTCCTTTCTCCCAATAGCCCTCATTCCAGACTCGGCAACCTTGATGGGCGCTCCATCGGTTATCGCGCTGTTTCTGGCTATAGTTCATTTTCTCTCCTCTTTTGGATTTGCCGGCGAAGAGAATGCTGCACAGGTCTATTATTTTGGTCTGGTGCCAAAAGAAAAGATGCTCGATTTGGCGGTAATTTACAATCTAGCCTATGGGATTGGAGGATCGCTGGGGTCATTCCTTGGAGGTGGAATTCTCGAAATCTTTTCGAATATAGGATTATCAAACGCTGGAGCCTTTAGACTATATTACGCGGCAATCAGTATAGGGCTTGTAGTTGTTATTTATAGCATGCGAAATCTGCCACATATGGGCGCAAAATCGGTAACTCAATCGATATCTATTCTGCTTTCTCCAAAAGAACTGCGAGCTTTCGACCTATTGACGAGACTCGACCAGAGCGCAAGTGCTCACGAAGAAGTTCGAATTATACAAAAACTCAGCAAGTCGGAATCGAACCTTACACAAAAAGAACTTGTAGAGTATCTCTATTCCCCTCGTTTCGAAGTGCGATCGGAAGCTCTACTTGCGCTCGAATCCATACCCGAGCTAGATCACGAGACAATTGCCGCCTTGATACGGGAAGTAAAAACCAATGTCTATACCACAGCTTATGTTGCAGCTCGAATTCTGGGCAAACAACGATCCAGCATTGCGATTCCAGCACTTATCGAGTCGCTGGATGGACCAGACTATATGTTGCAGAGTATGGCTATGGTAGCTCTTGCTAGACTCGAAGCCTTTGAAGCAATTGAAAAAATCGAACGGCTTATACAATCCACGAACAACCCACGAGTTCGAATATCGGGAGCGTACGCGCTCGAGCTTTTTGGAAGAATAAACTCGATCCCTACACTGATATCTTGTCTGAAAGCTGAGGATAGACCAGCCAATGTATCAGACGAACTCGTATTGAGCATTTCTGGCATTCTGGGCATCGATAAAGAATTCTATCTTCTATATTCGGAATTCATAGATGACAATTCCTCGGGCATTGCACAGCTAATAGCATACGCAGAGGATCTGAATCTCGGAGATTATAGATTGAATGCGTGGATTTCAGCAGTGGATGCTCTATTTGCCCCAGATTCCGATACTGCTCCCCTTGCTCGGCTGCTTCTCGCAAGCCCTAAAATAACAGACTCTATCCTTATGCTCAGCGATGGACTTTTGGACCCCAAGCTTACATATCCAGGCTTCAATTTTCTATGTGCCTATATCGCTCTACATATAGAAGATCTAAAAGACTATTAGAGATGTGCTGTAATCTTAGCCGTAACCTAATCCTAGATTGGCAGGGACATCAAAAGAGATGTAAGAAGCCTTACCAGAAGCCCTCCGAGTGCGCGAACCACAAGAACCGCAACAAAGCCTGTGATGAGACCTTGTAGATATTGTACCGCTCGTCCGCGATAGATAATCTTGTTTATTCTGAAAAGAAGAGGATTGATAATTCCATCCAGAATCTGCCAAAGAGGATGAAGCACGGCTATCCGCGCAAGGAAACCTATAATCCGAATAACCGAAATCACAAGGAAAAAACCCAATACAAAAGATATTGCCGACCATGCTGCATCCAACAAAAGGCTTAGAATAAAACCAAGCGTTATGCGCACAGCATAAGAGAGTGTCATGAAAAGATTATTGAGTACCGACAACACTGCGAGCGCTACTATAGGGCTAAAATCAACAGCTGTTGTGCGAAAAAGCGAAAAACCGCGAAAAAGGTTGAGATACGGATCTGTCAAACGAGCAATAAGCTTGCCCCATTTTGTGTCAGTGAGCGAAGGTATCCAGGAGAAAAATATTCGAATTATACATAATACCATGTACAGCGATACGAGACTGCTCACTATTTTTGCAAGAGTTGAAAATACCATGAATTATCCTCCGCACATCGGTTCTTTATTTAGAAGCTTCTTTATTTAGAAACTGATACCTACTATACTAAAAATTGATGCACATAGGCAATGTTCATATTGGCACCTGCGGTTTCTCCTATGAGGAATGGAAAACCGTATTTTATCCGGCAGATCTCCCTTCGAATGAAATGCTGCGATACTATTCGCTTGTATTTTCCTTCGTAGAGCTGGATAATACATGGTATCGCATGCCAAATCCCAACCAGCTACAACGTCTGGCGCTTATCACCCCTAGCGATTTCCGCATTTCGTTAAAAGTGCATCGCAGTCTTACTCATGAAATCGATGAAAGTTGGCAAACCAAAGCCGATGAATTTTCTCTCGCTGTCTCCGCACTCTCTTCGACAGGGAGACTAGGATGTGTCCTTGTGCAACTTCCATATCGTTTTTCCTATACGATCGAAAACCGCAAATATCTTGCAAACCTGCTCGCTGCGCTCTCGAACTTTCCTCTGGTTGTCGAGTTCCGAAATGCTACATGGTATCAAGATAGGGTTTTCGAAACACTTCGAAAACTGAAAGTTGGACTTGTAACAGTAGACAGGCCCGACTTGCCTGGCTTACCTCCGGAATCAGTTATCATAACATCGGACATTTGTTATTACCGTCTGCATGGTCGCAATACAGACCTTTGGTGGTCTGGCAATGCAAAGAGTCGCTATGAATACTGCTATTCTGAACAAGAATTAAAGGATCGGGCCCGACTCATACGTGCCATGGCAAAGCAGAGCAAGACTGTATTTGTTGCATTCAACAATCATTCAAGTGGCTATGCACCCAAGAATGCAGCCTATATCCAATCTATTCTCGCTGAACAGCAATTGTGAGAATATTCTTGGCTCATGGTTGATTGCTATCTAATTCTATGCTTTCCTCGGACAGGTCTTTCTTGATTTCTTTTGCGGCAAAGGCTTCGATCTGCTTCGAGAGCTGCTCCCAGTCATCTAAGGTCGAATCTTCTGCAGTGAAGCAGCCATCGATGGATGGCACAAAGAGCACCATTTTTCGAATAAGGGATCTATTGATTTCAAGGAGCTGCTTCAGGGCTTCGCGCTGGCGATTATCGAGGATATCGCGGCTTATGACTTCGATTAGCCCTTCGGAATAGAGTGTCACCGATAGCCAGCCACTTTTTTCCACAAAATCGATTGTATGAAGAGCTCCACCAGCTATTCCGGGGTGCGAAGCTAGCCAGCTCTCATGAAATGAAGGTACGGCAATAGTACGGCCATCGGCAATCACCCACCATGCACCAGTCGAAATCTCAAATGGTTTTCTCATCGCTTTGCTCTGTATACCTTTTATCGAGTATTCTGCCTTCGCGCTCTAAAATCTCCCTAAGAGAGATAAAATGAGGAGGTTCAGCCGCAAGAATTGGCATATTGGGCGGCTTAAGAGATGGCCAAGGCAGTACGAGTTCATAGGCCCATAACATGAGATGTCTTATTCCTTTTTTGCGTAGAGCTTTATTAAGCAAAAAATTGCCATACTTATCATCGCCGAGAACAGGCAGGTAAATACCCGCCAAATGCCGCCTAATCTGATGCATGCGCCCTGTACTTAACTCTAGCTCTAAAAGCGAAAGCGTCAAAAAATTGGCTTCTGCAGCATCGACTTGAACATGAGCCGGATACTGATTAGCTAACATTATTTCATTGCGGACATGCTCTTTGCCTATCGTATCAACAGGGTTATTAGAGGGGGGGCCTTGCAGGGGAAATAACCAGGTCTCTCGCAAAGTCCAAATAGTACAGGCAGCCTGAGCTCCCCTTTTTCCTTCAAGGGCATCCTCAATTGTTCCTTTCGGCTTAGATGGCACTCCTGTTACCCAAGCTTGATAGCGTTTGGTTATCTCTCGGCTTGCAATGCGATTTGACCATTTATTGGCAGCCTTGGCATCTTTTGCGAGCATCATGCATCCCGCGGTCTCCCTGTCGAGCCTATGGACTGGAAAAGCCCTGTATCCGAGCTGGCGCTCTAACGCTGCAATTACGTTATCGCGTAGACCTTGTCCTGGCTGGGCTGCAAGCCCCGCTGGTTTGTCTATTACGATGATCTCATCGTCTTCAAATAATATGCGAATCATCGATGCTCCATGATAACAGAACAATCGACTTTCAGCAAAGCCGAAACTGCAATAGAGCGCATAATAAAACGTTTGACGCCTTAACAAAAATTGAGAAAAAGTTATGCTTCGCCCCATTAGCAGGCCTAAAAATGATGTGTTGCTTGCATCGAGCGCTCTAAAGCGGAAATTGCGCTGTCGAGATCATAAGAGATAAGAACATTAAAGAGAATATCAATTGCGGCGAGCTGACTAATTCTCGATAGCTCGGCCGCACTGCGATAGATTCTCTCGACTGTAGGTATTTCGAGAATAAGATCAGAATAATCACGTAACCTATTTTGACCGGTCATTGTCATCGAGATGAGAAAACATCCTCTGGTTTTTGCTTGAGCCGCGACTTCTATCATCTCGTTGGTCTCTCCAGAATAAGATATTATAAAAGCTAGATCGGATTGTCTGAGAGAACAGGAGGCTGTAATCTGCGCGTGAGTATCGAATAGATATGAACTGGGTATACCAATTCGCGTAAGTTTCTGATGAAAGTCCTCTGCAACCAGACCCGAAGCTCCAATACCAAATATGGCGGTCATACTGGCTCCTCTGATTCGATCTGCCGCTTCTTCCACCACTATCGGATCTAGCGTCTGGGCAAGAGAATTCATCGTACGTCGGACTGCTTCGGTCATATCACGAATAGCGCGGGCGCCAGGAGTCTGCGATTCCAGCTCTAGATCGGGTAGAAATTTTTCGCCCCAACCTTGGTATACATCTTTTGCAAGCCAGAGCTTGAAATCGCTGTACTTGCCTACGCCTATATGACGACAAAAGCGCACTACCGCCGCAGGGCTTGTGCCAGCTTGCCTCGCAAGCTCGCTTATGTTGAGATGCAAGGCTTTCTGAGGAGATTCTTGAACGAAAACGGCGATCTTTCGCTCTGCCTCCGCAAGATTGGGAATTGCGGCTTCGATTGTGTCTAGCGCTCCTTGATTCATTTCTATTCCCCTTTGTTTTTCTGATCGCTTTCTCCCTTGTCTTTTGAATAAATGCGTATTGCCTCGGAAAGCTGCCCGTCGCCGCGCTCGATAAGCTCGGCCGCTTGGTCTGCACCTATGCCAAGTATTGTCATAAGTATAGCTATCTTCGGCTTGCCTCCGGAAGCTAGGAATGCGGCTTCGGCTTCATCCTTAGAACAGCCGGTTGCTTGTCTGATAAGACGCTTCGATCTAGCTATGAGCTTGCGATTTACTGGCATTAAGTCGACCATAAGGTTGCCATAGACTTTACCAATGCGAATCATACTAGCGGTCGTTATCATATTGAGCACAAGTTTCTGGGCAGTACCTGCCTTCATTCGGGTAGAACCGGTGATTACTTCAGGTCCTACTTCTATGAGTATCTTATGATGCGCAATTTCAAAAGTCTTCGACTGCCGATTACAAGAGATCGCTGCAACTGCTGCACCTAAATTCCTAGCGTACTCCATTGCTCCAAGTACATAAGGAGCGGCTCCTGAAGCGGTAATACCTACAAGCACATCTTGTGCAGAAAAATCAATATCTTTGAGAGCTTTTACCCCATTTTCCGGATGATCCTCTGCGCCTTCGATCGAATTTCTGAGAGCAGCATCCCCTCCTGCTATAAGCCCAACAACCATGCTAGGCGGAACTCCAAAGGTCGGCGGACATTCTGAAGCATCAAGTACACCGAGCCTTCCAGAGGTACCAGCGCCTATGTATACTAGCCTCCCATCATTATTGAATGCCCGTACGACATCCTCAACAAGCGCTGCAATGCTAGGCAAGGCCTTTTCCACTGCAAAGGGTACCCCTTTATCTTCTTCGTTAATAATCCTCAAAATCTCTATCACGGGAAGATCATCGATATGTTCCGAATGCACATTGCGCGATTCAGTAGTCGCGCGTTCTAGGTATTCATCGACCGAATCTATATCCATGGACAAGCTTCTCCTATTAAAATTATTTTTCACATTTTTGAGAGAAATGCAAGCTCATTCATCTAAAAATAGAAAAATTATTTCAAATTATGATTGACAACCCGAATAAATTCATCAATACTAATAAAAAACCATGGATCCATCAAGAAAATGGACCTGGAAATATCTATCAAGGAGGCTAGCGATGGCAAAAAAACTATCAATCGTATTGCTGCTCATAGCAATGCTTTCTCCTATGTATGCTCAACAGAAGACAGTGAGCATCTGGGGTTGGAGAGCTCAAGATGTAGATGTATGGAAAGGAGTCGAGGCTGCACTTAAGGCAAAGGGTGAGCAAATATCCATTAGATATGAAGTTTTTCCACCTACTGAGTACGATTCCAAGCTATTGGTTTCTTTGCAAGGCGGAGTTGGTCCAGATATCATGTATACCCGCAGGCTTCCGGGTGCGAGAACCCAAGCCTTGCTCGACAATGGTTATCTAACTGCCATAAACGGGCTCGTCGATTTATCCAACTTCGATGATGTTTCGCTCAGCTTTATTAGCACGGATAATAAAGTCTGGGGCGTTCCCTTTGCAAACCAGATAATCGGAATATTCTACAATAAGGCAATCTTTGACAAATACAAACTCAAAGAGCCACAGACCTGGGACGAGATGGTCCAGATTGCTGAGACGCTAAAGAAGAATGGCGTAACTCCATTCTTTGTTACTGGCAAAGAAGCTTGGATACTTGCTATGCAGAATGCCATGGTTGGTGTGAGCTATCCTGGAGACGAATGGATTGGAAAACTAACCGTAGGCAAGGCTAAATTTACAGATCCAGAGTATGTAAATATGCTCAAAGACCTCAATGCCCTTAAAAAATACTACCAAAAAGATTTTATGGCCAATACCAGCGCAGAACAAGATGTTGCTTTTGCCATGGAACAGGCGGCAATGGTCTTCTATGGCGTCTGGGGCAATACAAATTGGCTCAAGATGAATCCAGACCTAAAGTTCGACTACTTCCCTATCCCACCAAAAGATAAGAATGTACCAGCAAGAGCATATACATATATGGATGGTGCATACGGCCTAAATAATACTTCGAAGAACAAAGAAGCCGCTTTGAAAGTTCTCAATTATACCGGTACCAAGACTTATGGCGAGCTGTTTTCATCGACAACTGGCGAAATCACGGCTATAAAAGGCGTCACTATGCCCGCTTCGAAGCCGATACTGGTAAAATGCTATGAAAAAATGACAACTATAGCCGCAAAGAACCGCTACTGGGTAGGTTCTCCCTTCGATGCAGGAACTCCAAGCGTCTACAACATTCTAGAAAAAGACATGCAGTCCATGTATCTTGATCAAATGACACCAGAAGCTTTGGCAAAGAGATTGCAGGATGGCATATCTACATGGTACCCAGCTTTCAAGAAATAATATTTCTTGATAATCATATGTTTAGTGTAGCTTTGTGAAAAAAGTGCGCCGCGGCTTTATTGAGACAAGGGCCGCGGCGCTTGTCTCAATAAAGTCGCGGCGCTTTTATATAGCGTGGGAGAGAGGTTGCTGTGCGAAAATATTCTTTTCTTTGGATGCTTCTACCCGCATTCATTCTGTATTCGGTTTTTATAGCCTATCCTTTCTTCTCGAGCCTTGGCCTCAGTTTCTATGATTGGCCAGGAATTGGCCCAAAGAAATTCATAGGTCTGGCAAATTATAAAAATATACTCTCAGGATTCATGTCATCTGAGTTCTACAACGCGCTGTGGCACAATGTCGTTTTTTTTATTTGGTCGCTCATTCTATCTGTGGTCCCTGGGCTATTCTTTGCATTTCTGCTTGCTGCCAATATGAAAGGAACCGGTTGGCTTAAAGTAGTCTTCTTCTTCCCAAATACACTTGCAATTGTGGTGGTTGGATTTCTGTGGGGACTACTGCTCAATCCTCAATGGGGCCTTATAAATCAGCTCTTTAGGGTAGTCGGCCTAGACTTCTTGGCAAAGCCATGGCTTGGAGACACAAAGACTGCACTGCCTACAATAATTTTTGTTACGGCATGGCGAGGCTTGGGATTCTATATACTCATATACCTCGCAGCGATTTTGGGTGTCGACAGGGAAATGATAGAAGCTGCACGCATAGATGGAGCTTCCGAGCTGCAAATCGCAAGTCGTATCATTCTGCCTCATCTCTATTCGATAATCGCGACGACATCCATGCTCAAATTCATCTGGACATTCAATATCTTCGACATTGTATATGCGATGGAAGGCACGCAGGGAGGCCCTGCTGGTTCTACAGATGTTCTTGGAACTCTTTTTTACAGAATTGCATTTGGAGGGCTTGGAGCAAGCCAGGTTGGTATGGGACTTGGAGCAACCGTTGTGACCTTGATATTCCTCATAGTATTGCCGGTCTCTATATTCTACGTCTTTATAGTGGAAAAGCGTGTAGAAAAGGGGGAATAATGCTCAAGTTCAATGGTTTTCAGAAGGTGCTTGCATGGATTTTTCTTCTTTTACTCGCGTTTGCAAATCTATATCCCATCGGAATCATGATGCTGTCTAGCTTTAAATCAACAAAAGAAATATTCCTCGAGCCATTTAATCTTCCGAGCGTCTGGAGATGGCAAAACTATGTCTCTGCTTGGCAACGCGCCGATTTTGCGACTTATTTCAAGAATTCTGTTCTCGTAACGGCTTTGTCGATTGTCTCCATCATTATCGTATCTTCGATGGCAGCCTATGTAATTGCGCGCTTCGATTTTAAATTTAAGCGAGGCGTATATCTCTATATGCTAGCAGGACTTGCGCTGCCTACTCGCCTTGCGATCATCCCAATTTTCCTAATAATGCGCAATCTTCATCTATTGGACAAACTTTCAGGCTTGGTGATTGTATACACTGCCAGCGGGATTGCTTTTTCGGTTTTTTTGCTAGTGAATTTTTTTAAAAACCTTCCACGCGACATCGAAGATTCGGCCAAAATAGATGGCGCAGGACCTTTCCGCATCTATTGGCAGATCGACCTACCGCTTCTAAAGCCAGCGCTGGTAACTGTAGCAATGTTCAACTTTATCGATGTGTGGAACGACTTCTTTTTCCCTTTAATCCTTCTGAGTTCGAAAGCTAAAAAGACAGTTCCCTTGGGGCTACAGGCATTCTTTGGCGAATACACGGTTGAATGGGATGTGCTCTTTGCAGCCCTCAACATATCGGTCTTGCCAATTCTAATAGTATTCCTAATTCTGTCAAAGCAATTTATAGCAGGTCTGACGGAAGGTGCCTTGAAATAAGGGAAAAGTCAGATACTAGGGCTTTGAAGCGGATAAACAACAAGCAAAACCCCAGCAACCAGCAGATTAGCCCTTCTGGGTTCCATATCTAAGATATTTTTCTCTAATCCTTAGAAATTCTTTCTCCCCTCTGTGCGCAAATTCGAGACAGTCCTCGAGAGGTGCTCCGCTTATTATCATGAATCTCAGGGTTGTCCCACCAGCTAGCTTATCGAAAAAGCTAAGCTCTTTATCGTCCCAATCCTCTCGCCATCGAAATTCATTTGGATACATTCGATTAATTGTATGGATTAAAGCTATGCCTGTATCGAGCGATCGCAGCGCTTCTCTATCCGTAAGCGAAATTAGGACGCCCTCACAAAGCTCCCCCTTATATTTAGAGGCCGTAGGCGAAAAAAACAGGGAGATGAACACTACGCCAGGCAATTCAAGAGCGGCAAGCTGTTCTCTCAGAGCCTCTCCATCGATAAAAGGCGCTCCAATAATCTCGAATGGCCGTGAGGTTCCCCGTCCTTCTGAAAGCCAAGTTCCCTCTACAAGACATGTACCAGGATATAATTCCGCACAGCTGAGAGTCGGAAGATTAGGCGATGGCAATGGCCAGGGTAAGTTTGTTTCTATCCATGCCGGACGAGAATCCCAGCCTGACATCTCTATTAACTCCAGTCTACAGTTAGGGTAGTACTCACCCTGTAGATATAGAGCAAATTCTCCAATTGTCATTCCATAGCGTGGCGGAAGGCCATATCCCCCTACAAAGCTTTCCAATTCTTTAGGAATAGGAGAACCTTCCACCTTCGATCCTCCTATAGGATTAGGTCTGTCGAGCACGATAAGCGCTGTACCCACTTTTGCGCATGCTTCCATTATATAAGCAAGGGTATAGAGATAGGTATAATAGCGACAGCCTACATCTTGCATGTCGAATACAAGGGCATCGAGAGATTCGAGCATCCAGGGTTCTGGCCTAAGGCGCTTTCCATAGAGAGAATATGCAGGAATGCCCCTGAAAACTTCATCGTCCAGCTCTACTGCGTCCTGTGCTGCGCCCCTGAATCCATGCTCTGGACCGAAGAGACACACTGGGATAATTCCATGTTCCATGAAGGCTTTCCAGGAAGGTATGCCTCTAGATGTTATCGCCGCAGGGTTGGTAGCTAGTCCATAGCGTTTATTATATCTACGCGGATCATCCAAAAAATGTTCGAGACCGAATACAACCGAAGCCTGTTGCTGTTTTGACTTGATCATGCTATATGCTAACATATTCATATATGACCTACAACAGCAACAAAGGCTCACAAAAAAGCCACAACCAAGCCGAAGAAACTCTCGAGAACCTTCTCGATAACGCAATTGCTAAAGACCTCTGTACGGGCATTGCGGCCTCAGTTTCAATAGATGGCAGACTCCTCTGGTCTCATTGTTCTGGATTTACCGCAAGAGAAGAACTAGCTCTTTCCAAACCCATAGAAAACGACGGCAAAACTTCTAATTCTATCATTGCTCCCATCGATCCAGAGACTCGCTTCGACGTTGCATCGATGACCAAGCCTTTAAGCACAAGCCTTCTTATTCTGAAAGCACTGCAAGCTGGGGCATTGAACCTTCAAGATTCCTTAGGCAAATACCTACCGGAAGTAAATTACAGAACAGGACAAATCCCGCTACTCGCTCTTCTTACACACAGCAGCGGATTACCCGCCATTCCGGCCTTGCATAGCTTTTTTGCTGATTCAGGTAGACTCGATCGGAGTCTGGCTTTGGAAAGGCTTTTTTCGATCGAACCTCAATTTGCCATTGGAAAGCATGTAGTCTATTCCTGCACTGGCTATATATTCTTGGGTGCGCTCTTGGAGCGCATTTCTGGGATGCTTCTTGGCGAGCTTTTTCAAAAAGAAATTGCAGCTCCACTAAAGCTTGAACAAGCCTCTTTCGCAAAAAAGATACAGAAATCAGGGGAGCCTGAGCACCTCGACAATGCCGTTGCAACAGAATATTGCCCATGGCGCAATAGAAGAATACAGGGCCAAGTTCACGATGAGAGCTCTTATTGCCTGGGAGGTCATTCGGGGAATGCCGGACTTTTTTTGTCCTTAAAAGATGCGATTACTCTGGGGAATTTTATTATGCAGGAAGGAACTTTCGGTGGAAAGCAGATATTGAAGCCCGAAATAATCCAGCTATTGTGGCGAGAATATACCCATGGCCTGGAAGAGCGTCGAAGTCTTGGTTTTAAGCTTCATGACTCCACGACCGTAGATGGTCCACTTTGGCCTTTACAATCCTTTGGGCACACCGGCTTTGTTGGCACAAGCGTTTTCTTCGAACCGCAGCGAAGGCTTTTCGCAATTCTTTTAACCAATAGAGTCTATTTTGGGAGAGAGCAAACCGCAGATTCGATCCTTGCGTTCCGAAGAGAATTTTATTCAAGAGTCTGGCATGCTTTTGCCGAATAACCAAGACATACGGAAATCCATATAGAGCATTTCGTGAAATAATTTTTTATAATTAGAATTTTTTCTTTATTGACATCTTAAAAACAACCTTTATAATGAAAATATATTTTAGGGCGTTTGCCAATACTTACAAGGATTCCTGAAGAATTACATTAGCAAAATTTCTGCAATTTTCTTAAAAATTCAAATGTGAACGATTCTCGGCTTTGCCGAGAGATAGATTTTATCTGGATTCAATCTAGAGATTGAAATTCTATAGGAGGTATCTATGAAAAAGGCAATTGCATTATGTGTGCTGGCGATCGCTATTTTAGCATCGGTGCCAGCGCAGGCTCCGGTCGTGCCTGGTCTTGGCAGCAAGAAAATAACCATCAATTTATGGACTCATGAGGATCCCAATAGGTCTGTTATAGAAAAAAAATACATTGCCGAGTTTATGGCCGCCAATCCCAATATCACCGTAAACTATAATACCTATCCCTCGAATCGGATATTCGAGGCCCTAACCACGGCTTTTGCCGGAAAGCAAGGCCCAGAAATATTCAATGTCTCTATAGGCAATGCAGTTTCATTTATCGACAATGGAAGAGTTGCTCCTGTCGACTACAAAGCCCTAGGTCTCAAGGGTCCGGCCGATCTTGAGGCTATGTATCTTCCAGGTATGCTCAAGGCCGTCGAGCGCGATGGCGATTTTTATGGACTTCCTCTAGAAATCACCAATATGTGCCTTTATGTAAACCGCAAAATGCTCAAGGAAGCTGGCATAGATCCCGATAAGGACTACCCGAAGACATGGGAAGACCTCATTAGCCTTTCCGAAAAAATTGTTAAACGCGAAGGTCAGATAATAACCCGCCGTGGCTTCGATTTCCGCTACGATGCGTATACGAACCTCTTCATCCCCATGGTCGAACAGCTAGGAGGAGAATATGTCTCTAAAGATGGCAAGAAGGCTATCATCGGCGACGAAGCCTGGCTCAAAGCCCTTCAATGGATGAAAGAACTAGGGCCAGCCGGAAAAAATCTTGGTTCGCCAACCTATACGGCAGCTCGAACCGCATTCGACAAAAATGACAATACCGTTGCAATGTCCTTTTCCGGCCTCTATCAAGAAGCTCGTATGAAAGCCTCGAACCCAGATTTCTATAATTCGAAAGATTGGATGGTGGTTCCTTTCCCACAATGGAAAGATTCAAAAAAGAAAGTTACAGCCAATTACTCCGCACATTACTACATGGTGAATGCACAATCGGATAAGCTAGCCCAGCAAGCATCGTGGGTATTGGTAGGATGGATGCTGAGCCATGGAGAAGAGTATCTAGACAAAGTGGCTATAATCCAGCCAACAAAGAAACTAATCGAGTCGCCAATATATAAGAGCATGCCATATTCCGATGTTTTTGCTAAAGACTTTGAAAACGCGAATATTGTCTATGTTGGCAAGGCAAGTGCGCGGCTTTCGACCTTGCTCAGTGAGACCATCCAGAATGTAATGGTCGGGGGTGTCGATCCAAAGGTAGCTCTAGAAAAATTGCGCAAGAGCGCACAGGAAGCACTCGATTCAGCTGATTGAATTGATTCTTCGTCCTGAGAGACCAAAATGAAAGGACATAGATGATGGGAGATCGTCGAAATCCTCTAGAAGAGAAGCGCAACAGATGGGGCTGGTTTTTCGTAGCGCCTGGAATAGTATTTTTTTCCGCCTTCTCGCTATATCCAATTCTATATGCAATTTGGACTAGCTTTCATAACAAGAAATTGCTTTCGCTCAAGCCACCTAAATTTATTGGTTTGCAGAATTGGATATCGGTTCTGAGTTCGCAAGATTTTTGGAATTCCGTACGAGCTTCGGCTGTTTTCTGTATAGGCGTTTTCATTCCGGTATTTTTAGGATCCTTACTGTTTGCGCTTCTAATCTCGAGCCGCAAAAAAGGAAAGAGATTCTACCAAATGGCTCTTTATTCGCCGGCAATTCTGTCTTCGGTTGTTACGGCAAGCGTCTGGCTGCTCATCTTCGATCCTCGTGGCCTTGCCAATCAGTTTCTCAACACACTACTGGGCACACCAGGGGTTGATCACAAGTGGCTTGCGGATCCCGTGATGGTTCAACTATCGACAATCCTGGTCTATGTCTGGAAGCAAGTTGGATATTATACCATCCTTTTTGGAACAGGAATCGGAAAGATTCCTTCCAGCGTTGTCGAGGCTTCAATGATAGATGGGGCAAATAGTTGGCAGCGATTGACTCGTATAACCCTGCCTTTATTGAGACCCACGATGGCGTTGGTGTCAGTGATGATCTTTATTTCGAGCCTTAAGACCTTTTCCACTCAATATCTTTTCAATCAACATGGCGCACCTCTAGCGCCGATCAATGTGCTAACTCTTAATATCTACCGTACGGCGCTCTCCGATCAAAATCTTGGCAAGGCAAGCGTAATGAGCCTTTTCCTTTTCTTCATTTTATTGGTCCTTTCATGGCTTCAAGTAAAAGCCGGAGGTCAAGGGGAGGAGCTTGAATGAAACATGAAACTTCCAAGCTGAGCTCCCGCTGGAATACCATCAAGTATAATGCAGGAAGCTTCATAGCTACCGCAATTCTTGTAATTGCATGTTCTGCGGCAATTCTCCCCTTTGCCTTTATGCTCAGTGCCTCTCTTATGCCTGGTCACGATGTTACAACTATCCCTTATCGCTGGATTCCAGAAACCCCTCTTTGGTCAAATTACCTCCGCGCTCTCAAAGGATCCGATGGAAGCTGGATATACCTACGGAACATTGCCAATTCCTTTATCGTCGCGTCGTCGGTAGCCTTGTCATCCGTGATTCTCGCCTCACTTACGGGCTATGGATTGGCAAAGTTCCACTTCAAAGGAAGAAATATAGTCTTCATGGGAATCATGGCGACTATGATGATTCCTTTCGAGACCGTTATGATTCCGCTTTACTTGACCGCGGTCAAATTCGGCCTTCAGAATCGACTGATCGGACTCATATTTCCTTTCCTCACAAGCGCTTTTGGTGTATTCCTTATGCGCCAATTCTTATTAGGTTTTCCTGATGAGCTTCTAGATGCGGCACGAATAGACGGCTGCTCCGAGTTTCAAATATACAGGTC
>DMNL01000027.1 GCA_003452735.1 Spirochaetaceae bacterium | reverse complement strand
AGATTTCTGTATCCAATACTGTTTTCAGCTATCAAGATGAGATGCGAGTATTTGTTACCATTCTCCATTCCGGTTTTTTCGAACCTAGAACCGCCTGCTACATAGAATTCGCAGCCAATGATAGGATTGAGGCCAAAATCTCTGCACTCTTTTTCGAAGGACATTGCGCCAAACATATTGCCATGATCGGTTATAGCAATGCCTGGCATTCCTAGAGACTTGGCTTTTCTTATTAGCTTCGGAATCGAAGCAGCGCCATCGAGAAGCGAATAGTCGGTATGATTGTGTAAGTGTACAAATTCAGCCATGCTCCTAGTATAGCCAAGCTTAGGCTCTTGCTGAACCGTCCCCTATCCCTAAGGGCTCAACAATTCATAGAATTTCGTAATTTGCCGATTCTCTAAACCTATGCTATGATAGAAAAATCAGGGGTTAATTGAATTATTCTTTCTTTCAAGGAGCTTACAGATGGAAATACGAGAGTATGCTCGCCCCAAGAGCATGGATGAAGCCATGCATCTCATACACGAAGAACACGGTACCGCGATTGGCGGTTCCGCTTGGCTTCGAACAAATACTAAAACTGTAATGCTTGGGGTGGACCTATCCGATCTAGGGCTGGAATACATCCGCGAATTCCAAGACCACATCGAAATTGGTGCAATGACAACTTATCGAGAATTGGAAACAAGCCTCTTGCTTGCCTCGCGATTCGGGAAGATCTTCAGCACAGCAGTCGGCCATATCGTCGGTATTCAGCTTCGGAGCATAATAACGGTCGGGGGAACAGTTGCTGGACGTTATGGATTCTCTGATCTCAACACCACACTCTGCGCGCTTGGAGCTCGTGTAGTTTTCTATCCAAATATAGAAGAAGATCTTGCTAGCTTCATCGAGAAAGGGTATGCCGGTCCTTTCTTAATAGAAAAGATAATTTTGCCATCCTCTGCAAGAGCTGCCTATCAACAGATGAGGATATCTGAGAATGATTTTCCTATAATCAATACCGCCGTTGCTTGGATGGGAACAGAATGGCGTGTTGCAGCCGGCTCTAGACCAGCAGCTGCTCGCCTTTGCAGAAACGCAATGAAAATATTGGCTGATTCCGCAAATCCGTCGAACGAACAGATAGAAGCAGCAGCCCAAGAGAGCAGTAAAGAACTACAGTTCGGTAGCGATATCAGAGCAAGCGCTACCTATCGACAAAAAATCCTTCCTGTACTTGTCAGACGTGCGCTTTTGGAGGTGCGGGGATGACCATAACAATATACATAAATGGCAAAAGAGAAATCCTTGAATGCCAGCCTGGCGATATGCTGACAGAAGTGCTCCGAAAAGCCGGATATGTGGAAGTAAAGAAAGGTTGTGATACGGCAAGTTGTGGTGCTTGTACTGTTCTGATCGAGGACAAGCCTGTACTCTCCTGCTCATATCTAGCTGTACGAGCTGATGGAAAGCGAATAACCACAATACAGGGTGTTGCAGAAGAAGCTAAGAAATTTGCGCAATTTTTGACTGCGGAAGGAGCAGATCAATGTGGCTTTTGTGCGCCTGGTTTCGCTCTCACCGTATTATCGATGAAAAAAGAGCTCAGAAATCCCAGTGAAGCGGAAATCCGTCATTATCTTTCGGGCAATCTATGCCGTTGCTCAGGCTATGAAGGACAGATCCGAGCGATAAAGAAATATCTGGAGGCAGTCCATGATTGATAATTTTGATTCAATACCGCCCGCGGATAGTAAAACGCTCAAAGCAACCCAAAAATTCAATGTTATCGCTCACGATATAGCAAAGATCGATGGGGAAGGTTTGGTGCTCGGTAGACCAGCCTTTGCCGATGATCTTGCCCCAGCCAATGCTCTCTATGTCAAGCTTGTTAGAAGCCCGCATGCTTTTGCTAGAATAATATCGATAGACCCTTCCGAAGCGCTTGCGTTGCCTGGCGTAGCCTGTGTCCTGACATGGAAGGATTGCCCACGTGTGCCTATCACGAGAGCTGGTCAGGGAAACCCAGAGCCCAGCCCTCATGACCGATTTATTCTCGATGAATATGTGCGCTATGTGGGAGATGAGGTTGCAGTGGTGGCAGCAGAAGACGAAGCTACAGCAGAAAAAGCTGCGATGCTCGTCAAAGTGCAATATGAGGTTTTGCAGCCTGTTTTGGATTTCGAAAAGGCTCTGGACAATCCTATCGTAATACATCCTGAACCCGAAATTCATGAGATGTTCCCCATAGGATTCGAACCTAAGAGGAATATCGCTGCAGCCTACAACATGGAGATAGGAAATGTAGAGCAAGAATTGGCCAAATCGCCCGTCCAAGTGGAGACTACGGTACACACTCAAGCTCAACAGCATGTAGCGCTCGAGCCTCATACAGCCTTTAGCTATATTGATATCCATGGAAGGCTCGTAATTGTCACCTCTACCCAAAACCCCTGGCATACACGAAGGCTACTCGCCTTAGCTCTTCAGATGCCTCTGCGACAGATTCGTATTATAAAACCCAGGATAGGCGGAGGCTTTGGAGGCAAACAGCATATTCACATCGAGCCTTATGTAGCCATGGTAACCTTGAAGACCGGAAAACCTGCGCGCCTCGCCCTCACGCGCCGCGAAGTCTTCGAGGCCACCTTTACCCGCCACGAAATGCGCGTCAAAGTGCGGCTCGGCGCTAATTCCGATGGAAAGCTCAATGCCATCGACATGCAAGTGCTCTCTAATACCGGTGCTTATGGCGAGCATGCGCTAACAGTCTTCATGGTCGCTGGCTCAAAAACCCTGCCACTCTATAACAAAGTAAATGCCGTTCGATTTGGTGGCCATGTCGTGTACACAAATAAGGTATCCGCAGGAGCCTTCAGGGGTTATGGAGCAATTCAAGGCCTTACAGGTCTCGAATCCGCTATGGATGAGCTTGCACATAAAATTGGCATTGACCCTGTGGAACTTCGCCGCAAGAACATGATTCACGAAGGCGAAACCAGCGATGTATTTCGTATCATGGGAGAGGGTACCGAAGGCGTCGCCATGACCATCGAATCCTGCAAGCTCGAGGAATGTATAGCTCGTGGGAAGGAACTCATCGGCTGGAACCCAGATCGACTCGTTTGGGAGGTCGCTCCAGGAAAAGTGCGAGCAATGGGTATGGCCATAGCCATGCAGGGATCGGGATTACCTCTCATCGATATGGGTTCTGCGAGAATAGAATTCCAAGATGGAGGATTCTTTAAGCTCCACGTAGGAGCCACGGATCTTGGCACGGGATCTGATACGATTCTTGCTCAGATCGCGGCTGAGGAGCTTGGCGTCGATGTAGAAAGCATTGTAGTTTACTCTTCCGACACCGACAATACACCCTTTGATGTAGGCGCTTATGCATCGAGCACCACCTATGTCTCAGGTTCCGCTGTAGTCAAAGCGGCTCGTAGCCTCAAGAAAAAACTCATAGAAGCAGTCGCTCAAAAGTTTGGCGTCGATCCTGCTTTTGTCATTTTCGACAACAAGACCTTTAAGACACTCAATGGCAGCAAATCGCTTTCGCTCTACGATTTTAGCTTCGACACCCTCTACCACGATGGAGAAAGAATGAAGACTATCGAAGCAACGGAATCCTTCACTGGTGCAAAATCTCCTCCTCCCTATCTAGCAGGCTTTGTCGAAATAGAGCTCGACAAGGAAACAGGCAAAGTCGAGGTCATTCACTATGTATCGGTAGCCGATGTAGGTACTCCAATAAATCCCAATCTTGCAACCATTCAAATAGAAGGGGCTGCCCTTCAGGGAATTGGTCTTGCCCTCTATGAAGATGTGCGCTATTCGGAGAGAGGCCATATGCTGAGCCATAACCTTATGACTTATGCAATACCTTCAAGGGAAGATGTGGGAAGAATCACAGTCGAACTGGTAGATAGTTACGAGCCCTCTGGGCCCTTTGGTGCAAAATCCGCCGGCGAAATAGGAATAGATACACCTCCTGCAGCTATCAGTAACGCCATACGAAATGCCATCGGTATTCGTCTGACAGATTACCCCTTCACACCGGAGCGCGTGCTTATGGCAATCGATAAAGCAAAAACAGAAGGTGCCAATTAGATCTATGAACGAACTTAGATCCTGGATTATTGAACGCCTTAACAGCAATGATACTGTCGTTCTTGTGGCTGTGACTCATGCAAGCGGCTCGACAGCAAGAGGCACAGATGCTCTTATGGCCGTGGATATGAATGGCAGAATGGAGGGCACAGTTGGCGGAGGATATGTAGAAAACCAAGCCATTATTGCGATACGAAAACTACTTGAGATTGGCGGCGATCACCAAGATCTATTCTTCGATCTTTCGCCTGAGGCGCAGCAAAATCAGATGACCTGCGGAGGCAAAGTCTCTTTACATTTAGAAAGAGTCGATCCACAGAGCGAAGCATGCAATGCGCTCAAAGC
>DMNL01000064.1 GCA_003452735.1 Spirochaetaceae bacterium | reverse complement strand
TGATTGGTTAAACTTATAGGGGTCACTTCATCTGTCTCAGCATAATAATGTAGACGCAATTCTCCTGAAGACGATAGAGAAGCAATAACCTCAACATAGAGTGTGCCTGGGTATCCCTCTTCTCTATCAGGGCTCATCCTGGAAAATCTAATAGCTGGTTCCCCTGAAAAAGCTGATAATTCATGATTCCATAGATGCTTATCAAACCCTTTGCGACCGCCATGCAGGTGGTTGCAATTATCGTTTTTCCAGAGTTTGTATACTATCCCATTAAGTGTAAATTGAGCACCGCTTATTCTGTTTGCAAAGCGCCCAATAGTTGAACCGAAATATGGATGCTTTCCTACATATCCAGAGAGCATCGAAAAACCAAGCAATATGTCGTCCTTTTGGCCTTCTTTGCCGGGCATTATAAAACTTACCCATGTTGCCCCCCAATCAGTAAAACTTGCTTGAAAAGATCCAGCCTTGAGAATAAATAGCGAAACTTCCTCCCCGCTCGAAAGAGTGCCAAAATGTTTTTTTTCTATAGCTGATGTTGCAACATGCATATATTTCCCTTCTCTATGCCTACTATAGAGGGCTTTATCATAGCGCACAAGAAAATAATTCTCGAGACCTTTCTATGTTAAAGACGATAGTACATTCTATAAAAGACTTCAAACCAGGCATCAGGAATGAGTCTTCGAATCCATACTGCAAACCGCTCAAAAAATGGCCCTATTGTTAAGCGAGTGGGAAGGTGCTTTGACACAGCTAATCCAGCAATCTTTTTGCCCGCTTTCGCTGGATCCAATCCATTTATCTCGTCATGTTCCTGTACACCTATTACTCTCTCAAATTGATCATAGTACGGACTTTCGGGTGTCATAATCTTCTGTCTAGAACCAGTGAACCCGGTCTTGAAATCTCCTGGCTCCACAATGCAAGCTTCGATGTTAAATCTGCGCACCTCATACCTCAACGATTCTACAAAACCTTCGAGAGCAAATTTACTTGCAGAATAGTAAGCTTGGAATGGCATTCCGATCTTTCCTGCTATAGAGCCAACAATGATAATTCTCCCCCTACCATGCTGACGCATACTAGGTAAGAAAGCACACACTACTCTTGCAGTGCCAAAGAAATTCACATCGAACTGAGCTTTAGCTAAATCAATAGAAGTATCCTCGATCGATCCGCTAATTCCAAAGCCTGCAGCGCATACTAGAAGATCGATGTGGCTTTCCTGAGAAAGCACAAAATCTCTGCTCTTGTTTACTGATTCATCAAGAGCCACGTCGGTTGGTACATAGATAAAATCTTGAGGCAGATCAGGAGGTTGCTGGCGACGTCCGGCTCCATAGACAATGTATCCAATGTCAAGCAGCGATCTTGAGATCGCAAGACCGAGCCCACTCGTTGCGCCAGTTACAAAGGCAACTCGCTTATTATCAAGAACTGATGCCATGCAGATTACCTCAATGAATAAGATGGTATGCATATACGATGATATCGGCAACCTGGGCTGCAGACCATCGCTCAGTGTCTATTACAAGATGAGCACTAGAGATATCATCGATATCGATATTGTAAAGTGCAAGATATCGGCCCCTATCCTTCGCATCTCTTTCTTTGGTAAAACGGTCTATTGCTTCAATATCACCGCCTTCTCTTGCATGGATTCTTTTAACACGTGTGGCATGGCTAGCCTTGAGATAGACTTTTAGCTCAGCTTCAGGCAACATCCAGATTGCCAATCTGGAACCTATCACGGTATTACCCTTTCGCGCTAGCTGAACCTGATGTTCGTCTAACTTTCGATCATATTCGAGGCTTTCCTGCGCTTTCTTATGTAGCTCCTCAAAGCTTATCCCCATGTCTGCTGCCATACTGCGAAAAGTGTAATTCACTGGTTCATAACCAAGTTTTTCAGCAACCAAATGCAGCACGGTTGAATTGCCACAGCCTGATTTTCCCGATATTGCAATGATACCCATATCTATATTACTCCACATTTCTAAGCTGTTCTCTAATGTTCTCGAGAGCGTCTTTCATCTCGACCACCGCATGAGATACCGGGACAAGCATGCTCTTTGAGCCTATCGTGTTGATTTCCCTATTCATCTCCTGGCATAGAAAATCTAGTTTCTTGCCACAAACAGGTTGCCTAGCCATTGATTCGAAGGCATCGATATGGGCTCTAAGCCGGCCTATTTCTTCATTGATGGTAAGGCGAACAAGTTGCACCGCTACTTCCTGAAGCACTCGGCTTTCATCATAGTTTTCGGATAATAATTCTTTGAATCTAGTTACTATCTGTTCATGCACTATTCTTTCGAGCGAATCGGCTTGAAGTTCTATTTCATTAAGCTTCGATTTCAACCTTTTAAGCTGTCCTCTTATATTCTCTTCTGTGGCTGTACCTTCTCGAATTCGACTTTCCTCAAATTCTTGCCAGGTTTCTTCAAGTATTGGCATCAATATAGGCCAAAAGTTGTTCTCATCAATCTCTATATTCATATCGACAATGCCAGGAAATTTTGTTATGAGGTCGAGCGACAAGTCTTTTTCTATATTGCATGCTTTAGCAAGCTTGCGCAATTGTTCCGAAAGTAGCGTGGCTGCTTGAAATTGAAGCTCAATATCTTCAAGCGAGAGCTCTATTTTTTTTAACTTAAGAGTGCATTCGATCTTCCCTCGAAGTATGCGAGATCCTAAATAATCTCGAATCAAAGGCTCAATTCGATATGCATATGGTGGAAGAAAAATCGATATGTCCAAAAAACGGTTATTGTAGGATTTGAGTGTAAGGGTGCCCTGAAAATCCTTTGCCAATATTGGACTATGGGCAAATCCAGTCATACTCTTCATTGTTTTTGTTCTCCTAACATCTCAATTACTTCGATGTTGCAGGTTTTTTATCCAATCTCTCAGCAAGAGCTTTAGCTAGTTTCCAATTATCGCCAGCACCCAATGTCAGAAAAATATCACCTGGTTGTAATAGATTAATAAGAAGATTCAGTGCTTCCAAAGGCTCATCAACATATGCAATAAAGCCTTTCTTATCTTCTCTGGTCTTATTCTTATAGCAGGTAATCATCTTTTCTCTGTTATCTTTTTCTAAGTCTATTGGAAAAAGTTCTGGACGATGCTCGCAAAGCTTCTCATAGAGAGTTTTGCCACTGAATCCCGAGACAGGCTGTTCACGCGCTGAAGCATATATCTTGTGCAACAAGATAGAGTCTGCATTATCCAGAGAAGAAACGAAGTCATCTTGCAGTGCAATTGTCCTTGTATAAGTATGAGACATAAAATCCACCACAAGCCTTCTATGGGGCCAAAATTTCTTTATTCCTTCGATTGTAGTCTTAATTGCTGTTGGGTGGTGCCCATAATCATCCATGATAAGGATCTTTTCGTACTCCCCTATTATTTCGCTACGTCGCTTTGAACCCCTAAAAGTCGCCAATGCTTCGACTATGGAATTCCACTCAGATTCCTCAAACGTTTTCGATTTTTCTGTTTCATATATCTGCTCGACAAGAGCGATTGCTGCAACCGCATCCTGAACCAGATGTTTCCCTGGTAAATGAATCCTTATTGGAAAAGAATTCTCTCCTAGGATAAAGGTATTGACTCCCGCTTTGGTCTGAAAATCGCGAATTCTGTATTTTCCATGAGCTAAAAAACCATACTCTACATATTTGATATCTTTCCTTTTTTGTAGGACAAGGTCTGCAACCTCTACAGCGCCCTTCTGATCAGCACAAAAGATTAGAACACCATTGAGAGGAAGACTAAGGACATACTCCACAAATGCATCGCGTATGCTTTCGTATGTCGGAAAATAATCCTGATGATCGCTTTCCACTGATGTAAGCACTATCCAAGTAGGCTTGAAGTTAAGAAAATGTTTGCGGTACTCACAAGTTTCGGCGATAAAATAAGTCTCTCCCTGGACTAAAGTACATCTATCGTCAAAATTAGAAATCGCAGAACCTGCTAGCACCATTGCAGGCAATCCTAATGCTTTTATGAGTATACCCGACAAAGCAGCTGTCGTAGTTTTGCCGTTAACACCGGCTATGCCAGCAGACCTGCTATGCAAAGAAAGAGCTCCAAGCACTTCAGGATAGCTAAATATTGGTATACCTCGATAGGTAGCCGCCTTGAGCTCAGGATTTCCTTCACGCGAATATGCTGCAGAGTGAATAACAATATCGGTGCTAAGAGGTAGATTATTCTTGTCGAAGTTTTCAAAAAGTTCGACACCAAGCGAGTGTAGAATACTATCAGTATAGAACACATCAGCAACATCGCTACCTGTAAGGATTGCGCCCCGCTTTTTTAGTATCTCTGCAAGTGCAGTCATTCCAGTGCCTTTTGCTCCCACAAGGTGAACATGAAGGCCTTCCAGCTTCTCAGGAAATTGAGTCATCTCCATTATTCTCCTATTCTAAAGAAATTCATCTTCTAACCTCAAGACCCCGTTTATTTGAAGATATATAT
>DMNL01000026.1 GCA_003452735.1 Spirochaetaceae bacterium | reverse complement strand
TCCTTGCAATCGATCCGAACAGGGCGTCTAGCCATCGCATCGACAAGATACTCTTGGATTGGCTTGGAAAGACACCAATCGATAAATTTCTTGGCATTCTCGAGGTTTGGTGCTCCCTTGAGCAGGGCAATGCCATCTGGGGCCGCAACAGTGCCATCTGTAGGATAGACAATAGCTACAGGGCCACCACCAGCAAAGTATCTAAACGCATTGTCTTCAAGAGTTATTCCGACTGCTTGCTCGCCATCGTTTACGAATTTGGGCACAGCTCCCGACGAGGCTGAGATGACCGTATTCTTCATGATACCCTTATAGATGTCCCATCCCTTGTCGCCATAGATAGCAATGACATTGCAGAGCTGCATGTAGGATGAACCGGATTTATCGGCCCTGGCCGAACAGATATTTTTCTTGAATCTCGCATCTGTGAGATCGGTCCAGGTCTTGGGATACTTGTCCGGCGTGAGCATCTTGGTGTTGACTACGAATACATTCATGATACCGGTGTAAGGGAGCCAGTTCGTTCCAACTTTGTATACGGGGTTGATCTTATCCCAATCCTTCGGTGTATATGGGGCAAGAATAGAGTTCTCTGCTTCGAGCTGCTCGCCACCTATACTCCAGATGACATCCGCCTGTGGCCTTGATGCCTCGGCCTTGGCTCGATTGATCACATCGCCTGAAGCCATCTTGACATATTCGACAGTAATACCGGTTTCCTTTTCGAACATGGGCACTATGGCATTGATAATGCTCTCCTCGTGCGCCGTGTAGACCACAACTTTGCCACCCGCTGCCCATGCGGATACCGCAAGAAGCAGACAAAGAATCGTGACCACAAATCGTTTCATAGAACCTCCTCTTGTACCTGCGGCTGCCATTCTAGACACCTGTCGCGCCGCAATGTGCATTTTGTTCGCTTTATCTATTGTAACATATTTTGCAATTCTAGTGAGAGATTATGTATGCGAAAATCGTAACAAAAAGCATCCATTCCGAGATCCTGCGCGGCCTTACAGTAATCTGCGATATCGTCTATATATAGACAATCTTTTGGATCTAGGCGTATATATTCCAGAAGCTTCATCCAAATACGAGGATCGGGTTTCATGGCTCCTATTTTATAGGAAAGAATATAGAGTTCAGGATAGGTGCCCAGCACTTCATTGTCGAAGATCACCGAGGCATGAAGAAAAGAGGTATTGGATAAGACGAAGGTTCTGGCACCCAGGCTTGCCGCGGTCTCAAGAGCACGTTCACCATCTGGATTGGGCACGATTATGGATTGATAGTCTCTTACAAATTCTTCGTAGCTATAGCTGGGTTCGAGCTCTACAAGGCTCTGCACGCGTCTAAAGTATTCGCGCGAGTCGATTTTGCCTGTCTCGAACTCAATTTCGATTGGAGTACCCCAGAGGGTGCGTAGAAGATCCTGAGCATTCTGTGCTTTTGCATGAATGGTAGCTTTTTGAATAAAATTCTCTCGTTCAACAGCACATAGCACATTGCCGAAGTCGAAAACAACAGCTTTATACATGGTAAGTCCTTGAATTTAATAATTTATAAAGAGATATTATAAATAATCCACTTACATGGCTATTCCAAAAATCGTGCTCAAAGCGAAGATTTTGCCTTTACCCTTTCTCGAGCCTCTAGCGCAGGCTTGAAATTCGATTTTAGGGCAAGAGAGGCATTGAAAGCCTCGTAGGCTCGTCGGTACTGGCCTAGAACCTCTTTGACAAGTCCGAGGCGGTACCACCAGTAATACATATTCTTCTCAAGCGCTACAGCCGTCGAAAATGCTATGTCCGCATGCTCATATTTCTTTATCCTAAAATAAATTTCTCCAACATAATAATAAGCACTGGAGCGTCGGTCGTCGCTTTCGGGGGCAATTGCAAAATAGCGGCTGAAGGCCGAAAGAGCTTCCTCATTCTTATTGAGGAAGAAGAGCGCTTCGGCCATTGTCTCAAGAATACGATGATCCTGTCTTGTATTCAACACAGATTGGGCATAGACAACCGTATCTACATATCGATGCAGACGAAAAAGATTCCAAGTTTTGAGTGTCTGTAAGTCAGGATTGGAGGGGTCTGCAGCCAACAAGCGATCTGTCATTGCAAGAGAACGCTGAAAGGCGAGCTGGCTTTCGGCTTGGCGAGTCTCTGCCATTTCAAGGCGGCGGCCATCCCAAAAAAGAGATAAAGCCGCATTGTAGCTATCCTGTGCCCCCAGAGGCAGAATTGCAATGGCTATCCATCCACAAACAAGAAGAATCAAATAATACCTTGCCAGAAAAGGATGCCTTTTGCCCTGTGACACTCCACTCGCCTCCTCTCCTTTATTGAAGAATTTCGTTTATAGATTGGGCAGCACGCCTGCCCTCGCCCATAGCTAGTATCACGGTAGCGGAACCCAGAACGATATCTCCGCCTGCATAGACGCGCTCGATGCTGGTCTTCTGTCGTTCATCGACTATGATATGGCCATGACGATCTACCTGGAGTTCGGGAGTTGTTTTCGAGATCAAAGGATTGGATTCGTTGCCAATGGCTACGATCACCGTATCAAAGGGAATTATCTCTTCGCTTCCATGGATGGGAACCGGCTTTCTTCTGCCCGATTCATCGGGCTCTCCTAGCTCATAAGAGAGCACTTCGAGGGCGGCGACCCTTCCCTTGTCGTCTCCAATAACGCGCGTTGGGCTCTTTAGAAAATCAAAGATTATTCCCTCTTCCACAGCATGTTCTACTTCCTCGGCACGTGCAGGCATCTCAGACCGAGTGCGTCGATATAGAACCCGTACTTCCTCCGCTCCTAGCCTGAGTGCCATTCGGGCTGAGTCCATGGCCACATTGCCTCCACCCAAGACAGCAACACGCCTAGAAGGATAGATTGGGGTACCGGCCTTGCCTTTCATGTAGGCCTTAAGAAGATTAGTTCTGGTAAGGTATTCATTAGCGCTGAAAACCCCTACTAGGTTTTCTCCGGGGATATCCATGAATTTGGGTAAGCCAGCACCTGTGCCTATGAATATTGCTTCAAAGCCATCTTCCTTAAGTAGAGAAAGAAGCGGACGGGTTCTTCCAACGAGGAAATTGAGCTCAAAATCGACTCCCATCGATTGCAGGACCTCTGCTTCAGCCTGCACGAGGACCTTAGGAAGTCTGAACTCCGGAATTCCATAAACCATTACACCTCCTGGTTTATGGAAGGCCTCGAATATAGCGACGCTGTGGCCTTCTCTGCGCACATCGACAGCACAGGTAAGGCCCGCAGGACCTGCGCCAACAATTGCTACCTTTCTACCAGTCCTCTGAGAAACATGAGGTATTTCCACGGCGCCATGGCCGCGTTCATAATCTGCGGCAAAACGCTCGAGCCTGCCTATTTGAATAGCTTTTTCAACACTATGAAGAGCTTTGCCAACCGTACATGGCGCTTGGCATTGCGTCTCCTGAGGGCAAACGCGTCCACAGATCGAAGGAAGTAAATTGGTTCTTTTTATTATTCTAGCAGCACCTAGGAAGTCTCCTTCCTTAATCTTGCCGATGAACCCTGGAATATCGACTCGCACTGGACAGCCTGC
>DMNL01000165.1 GCA_003452735.1 Spirochaetaceae bacterium | reverse complement strand
AAGATAGAGATAATCGCTCATCAGGTTTATGGAGCTGGAACAGTGGTATACACACCAGAGGCCGATGAAGCAATTGAAAAGTATACCGATCTTGGCTATGGAAATTTTCCAATATGTATGGCAAAGACACAGTATTCCCTATCGCACGATCCTGCCGTGAAGGGGGTACCAAGAGGTTTCGATTTCCCAGTACGAGAAGTTCGGCTTTCGGCCGGAGCGGGTTTCATTGTCCCGATTACAGGCGAGATAAGTACAATGCCTGGACTGTCATCGAAACCGGTGTTCATTGGTATGGATATCGATACCAAGACTGGGAGAATCACTGGATTGTCTTGACCCATGCATATTGACAAGGACGGGCTCATTCTTTCACTATACTCTTGTGAATCCGGAAATACTGTCACTTCTTTCGGACGAAGAACTCAAGATTTTAGCTGAGAAGATGAATATCTATTTTCCGGAAGGACTAGAAAGAATCTTTTTGATCGAAGAAATCATCGATGCTTATGAAGATGATACTTCGGATAAGACATTTTCTCACGATGCTCCCGATCATCTAG
This sequence comes from Spirochaetaceae bacterium, assembly GCA_003452735.1. Classification (GTDB taxonomy): domain Bacteria; phylum Spirochaetota; class Spirochaetia; order Treponematales; family Rectinemataceae; genus Rectinema. The sequence continues at coordinate 2,713 of DMNL01000165.1, read as the reverse complement.
AGGAAAAAAAACTCGCGGGCACGGGTTTTATTCCTGGCAGACTAGAGGATATTTCTATTCCGGATTACTACAATGAAACATATATCAATGCAATCGTAAGAGATCCATTGTGGATTTTCGCATTCTGGGATATTGCAGAATCTACTCAACAAAAATACATCGGAGAAGCCGAGACATCTCGGTTTTTCTTGCGGATAACTGAAGCCACCGGATTCGAGCCAAGTTTTTCCTACGACATTGCCGTGAACTTCGATGATCGTAAATGGTATATAAACGTTCCCTATGCAAAGCGTTCTTACAGGATAGACCTATGCATCGCAAAATGCCATAAAGCCAGAGTGCTAGCTCGTTCCAATATTGTACGAATGCCATCACAATACCTCGATATATCTTCCAAACTTCCGCAGGTAACAAGGAGCCTTCTAGTTCTTTCTGGTTCCGAGGAGCTTCATTTGATCGAGCCTAAAGAGGAGAATTCTCTGCGGATAATGACTATGGAAGGAGAATAATGGCAAATAATTCCCCTTCGATAGCTCTTGTTCTCAATGCCCATCTTCCTTTTGTGCGTAAGCCTCAATATCCCCAGTTCTATGAAGAAAGGTGGCTTTTTGAGGTTATTTCGGAAACATATCTTCCATTATTGAGGATGTTTCGCAAATTGGAGCTCGAAAATATTCCTTTTAAGGTGAGCATGGTCTTTTCTCCAACTCTGCTAGCCATGCTTTCAGATAGTCTTCTTTGCGAACGATACATCGCCTATCTTGACAACCAAATCGAGCTTGCTCAGAAGGAAAGACGAAGATTAGCTGGGGATCCAGTATTTGAGCCCCTGGCAGACCTATATTACACTATGTATAGCAGGAGCCGCGAAGAATTCGAAGATCTTTATGGGCGCAATATTATTAGAGCCTTCGATTATTTTTCCAAGAAAGGCTATATAGAGCTCATGACCACTGCTGCCACGCATGCTTTTCTTCCAACTTACTCAGATATTCCTGAAGCAATCGATGCCCAGATTGAGTCTGCAATTATTGCCCATAGAATGGAATTTGGAAAGAACCCTTCGGGATTCTGGCTGCCTCAACTTGGGTGGTATCAGGGGCTTGAGAAGCATCTCAGAGCCTACAACATCCGATATACAATAGTGACAACTAAGGGCGCATTGCTTGGTTCGCCCCCTCCTTTCTACGGATCGTTTTCTCCAGTTATGACTACTTCACATATTGCTGCTTTTATACGCGATGCTGGGGCAACGAAGGCAGTTTGGTCTGAAACCGAGGGTTATCCTGCGCATTCAGTCTATAGAGATTTCTATAGAGATATAGGGTATGACCTCGATCCTAGATACCTTGGCCCTCATTTATATGGTGTTGAGCGCGGGTATACTGGATTCAAATATTGGGCAGTGACTGGTAAGACAGACAACAAGCGTCCATATGAGCCATCGGCAGCATCGGCTCAGGCTGTGCTGCATGCGCATGCCTACCTTTCAGACAGAAAAGTTCAAGCGCGCGCTGCTTCCTATTGGATGAAAGAAAGGTCTCCGATCATAGTATGTCCCTACGATGCGGAACTCTTTGGCCATTGGTGGTTTGAAGGCATCCAGTTTCTAGAAGCTTTTTTTCGTGCTATGAGCCGCAAAGATGAAGAAAATCCACTTCGTCTTGTAACTCTGTCTGAGTATTTGACAGAGAACCCCACCTGTCCTCAGTCCGAGCCAGAATTCTCTTCCTGGGCAGAAGGAGGGTATGCCGAGGCTTGGTTGGACGGACGCAACGACTGGGTTCTACGGCATACTAGAAAAGCTGCTGAGCGCATGAGAGAGTTGACTATTCGCTTTCCTAATGAGAGTGGATTGAGAGAACGTATTCTCAATCAGGCAGCTCGTGAGGTTCTACTGGCGATGTCTTCGGACTGGGCTCTTTTATTGAGGAGTGGCAAATCGGCGGATTTCGCTGCCAGGCAAATTCGTGAATCGATTTACAATTTTAACCACATATATGAAATGCTCTCTGCCCATACTGTAGAGACAGAATGGCTCACAAGTCTGGAAAAGCGTAACAATATATTTCCATACATGAATTACCACGTATTTGCACCTAAGAAATAGCAATTAGGAGTCTATAGTGAATATTGTCATAATAGGAGCTCAGTGGGGGGACGAAGGAAAAGGCAAGATTGTAGATTTCTTGGCCGCAGATGCCCAGATAGTTGTGCGCTTTTCTGGAGGCGCCAATGCTGGTCATACTATTGTTCTAGGTGGAGAGCGATTTGCCCTTCATCTTGTGCCCTCAGGTATTCTATATCATGACAAAACAGTCATCCTCGGTTCTGGTATGGTCATAGATCCGGAAGCGCTTTTTAGAGAGCTAGGTGACCTAGAGAATAAGGGCATCGACTGGAAGGGCAGGGTATTTATTTCGGACAGAGCTCATCTGGTTTTGCCTAGATATCGAGATATGGATAAAGAAGCCGATTCTCGGCGTGCAAAACCAATAGGAACAACTGGGAGAGGTATTGGTATTGCCTACGCGCTTAAGGCAAGCAGAGATGGCATCAGAATCGCTGATATAGACGATGAAGAAAGGCTAGTCAATCTGGGTTCAGAAGATAGGGAATGGCTCTTTCAATGGAAGGATAGACTTTTGCCTTTAAAGATAGATTTGGCTGCCTATCTGCGTTCTCACCGCAATACCTGGCGGCTTTTCGAAGG
>DMNL01000132.1 GCA_003452735.1 Spirochaetaceae bacterium | reverse complement strand
TGTATATTATCTTCCCATGGTGGTAAGGATTTTTGCTCAGGCTGAGGTATAGGCAAGTGGATTGTAAAGGTTGATCCTTTTGATGGCTTGGATTCTACTGTGATTTCGCCATTGTGTTCTTTTATAATCTTGAATGTGATCGTAAGCCCTAGACCAGTACCACTTTCCTTTGTTGTAAAATAAGGCTCGAAGATCTTGGCAAGGAGTTCTTCTGGAATTCCAATGCCCGTATCAGAGATAGATATTTGAAGCTCATCGTCTTTTGTCACCGCCGAAATTGTCAGAGTTCCACCATCTGGCATTGCTGCAATAGCATTCTTAACAATATTGAGCAGGGCCTGTTTGAGATGCTTACGGTCTATCATAACCTCAGGAAGGTTATCTTCGAATTTTGTTACGATATTGATATGTTGCTCAGAGGCTTCATTGCCCATTATTTCCACAACTTCCTTAATCACATCTTCTATGCTATCGCGAATAAGAGTTATATCCATGGGACGAACGGCAAATAGAAAATCGACTACGATCGAATTGAGTCGATCAATTTCCTGTTCCACTAAAGAAATGTTATTGAAAATAGGCTCTGTTTTCTTGTTGTATTTTTTTTCGAGTATGCGTCGAATAATGCCAAGTTGAATTCGTATTGAAGCAAGGGGATTCTTTATCTCATGAGCAACTCCAGCCGCTAGGGTTGTAAGAGCGGCCAGGCTCTCTGCTCTACGGAGCTGAGCTTCGCGGCGGCGCTTTTCTGTAATATCTTCGATGTGAATTAGATTACCAGCTATTTTCCCTTCAGAAACCAATGTAGATATGCTGATGGATAGCAATCTCGTTCCCCCTGGCCTGCCGAGAGAGAGTTCACGGTTCAATATATTCTTTTCAGATTTAAGTGCTTCCTGGATAAAATCAGCCAGATTGTCATCATTGAGCTGTTCCCAAAGTACAGTTTCTGGCGTCCATGATACGATTCTTGTGATTTTTTCTGCGGAGCGATTGATAAAGAGTGGTTTATGTGCCAGATCGCATACGATGATTCCATCTAGTGTCGAATTCAAAGCAGATTCATAGATCGAGTTCTCTGCTAATAGGTTTTTTATTATCTGTTTGAGGCCTTCTGGAGGAATACGATCGATGCGCTTAAGTGTGTTTTCATATATGGCTTTCATATTGCTCTCCAAAAATATCTGCAAACGCTTCGAGGAGGAGTTCCGGCGACCGATTCAATGTGCGATATTGCATGTTCATTTCCCTCAGCTTTGAAAAAAGACGATCTACATACATGGTAAGCGAAGCGCTCGAGCTTGGATCAGTAGCTATAGAAGTCAAATGTTGAGCAACCCCTCTTATGAAAACAAGAAATGAATTTGTAAATTTAGAATTCTTGGCACCAAAGCCATTCGTTTTTTCTGATACTTGTCGAAGCATCGATAGAGTAGAGACATTCTGGCCCTGCGCCATCGAGGCGAGTTCAAGGGCACGTTCTCCACTCAATCCAGCATCCTTTTCCATGGCTTTTCCCAGCAAAGCACCTACAAATAAAGCAGCATCCTGGATGGCGATCTTGGGCGGATAAGCGCTCTTGTTCTGAAAGAATTCGCTTATGCTGTTTATTTCTTGTATATCTTCATTTGCATGAAATAGGCGAGAGATGATTTCGCGCGCTTGATAATCGGTTCGAGGGTCAAATGATATGAGTCTTGATCTTGAAAGAATGGTCGCGATGATTGTTGCACGGCTAGATGAAGTCAGAATAAAGCGAGCTGTCTCTGGAGGCTCCTCCAGGATCTTGAGCATTGCGTTTCGCGAACTTTCATTGGCAGCATCGGCATTTTGGATTATGATCATCTTAGTTTTTGCAGATGGAGCAAGCACTGCCCATGAAATCATATTTCTAATCATGAAAATTGGAATACCATCTGGCACTAGAGATTCTAGTCCAGCTGCTGCATTTACCGCACTATCTACCAATGCACTCAAGCCATGGTTTTTTTTCTTCAGCACTTGTTCTAAAATCTCTTGTAGCATCTCCTCGCACGTTTCTATAGATTGTATTGCTTTTGATAGTCTTGCTTCTTCTCCTTGCCAAAGGACAGAATCAAAGCGTTTTAGGAGTTTTCTTATCGAGCGCGCAAAAGCGTAATATGAAGTCAAGTTGGGTTTTCTGATCAAATATTCTCCTGTAACAATTGTTTCCTGAGGGAATTCTCTTGGTCCAAAGAGCAAAAGGTCAGGATGCATAAGGTTTCTATGACAATTGCATTGTATACATTGGCAATTCCATTCTCCTGCCTTTTCGCAAGACAAGACTCGAGCGCATTCGAGGGCTGCAGTCAGCTTTCCTGATCCAGCAGGACCGACAAAGAGGAGGGCGGGTGGTACCTTCTTTTCTTTTGCCAGCGAGACAAGCTGTTCTAGAGCATGATTTTGAAAAAGCAGATTCTCAAACATGGTCATTTACCTCTAGGATTCTGCTTAAGGCTTGGGATCTCCCCACTCTTTATCATTGGGGTTAGCGTTACACCTATGGCAGGTTCGATGATCGGTCCTAGAAGTCTTACATAGAGCGAGTTGGAGAGTATTGCCTTTACATCAACTATAGGCTGGATCTCAAGAATAACAATAAAGAGACCCACAACAATAAAACCTTCTGCAACACCCAGAACAAGGCCTAGAATTCTATCTAGTATGTCAAGTCTGGATGCCTCAAGCCCTTCGCGAAGCATGCGCTCTATTATTTTCATTAGAAGAAATCCCGCTATGAAGCACAGAATAAAAGCAATAATATACTGAACCTGATAAGGAAGCTTGTCGGCTTTGATCTTCGGCAATATCTGCAGGATGACAGTGTTCGAAAGCAATAAGCCAACAAGTATTCCCACAGCGATAGAAGCTACAGATAAAATTTCATGGATAAAGCCCCTAACAAAGCATCGTGCTGCGAGTATTATCACAACCCCGCTGAAAATCCAGTCTATTGTGCTCATGCAGAGTCCTTTGCTCCTTCTGCAATTTTTTTTAGAAGGAGCCGAGCTATGTATTCCGCCGAGAACATGGAATTTTGACTTAAAGTATCAGAACCTTCAGCAATATAAGGAGTATTGGCAATGCGCACAAAACTATGGCAGGCCTCTTCTGCCATAGCATAGTTCTCGAAATCCAGATATTTCTTGACTGCATCGGCAAATAAATCCGATGGAATATTTGGCCCCTGCAGAACGGTTGCTATGCCCGAACGAGCAGCAATAGCAGCATTTTCCACTTGATCGCCGCGAGTGCCTGATCCTGACAAAGGAATAAGGATCATAGGCTTACCAAGAGAAGCTGCTTCCCATATCGCGCCTGCGCCAGCCCTTCCTGCTATTATAGTCGAAGCAGCATAGATGTCTGC
>DMNL01000011.1 GCA_003452735.1 Spirochaetaceae bacterium | reverse complement strand
TTTTCCGTGTTACTGATGATCTGTCAGAACTATAGCTGCGGCCTTCGCCTTTCTTTCTTGAAGATGCAGAACCGCTTGCTTTTTCGGCCTCGGCGGCCTGCTTTTCGAGCCATTTTGTCACTCTTTCCGAAAAAGCCTCTTTTGTGGGTTCTCTGCCAACGGTCTTAGCTTTTGTATCTATCGCCGAGCTCTTGCCGGTCGCTAATCTCGGACCAGCGCTAGCTGCTCCCACAGCTGGCATTCCTCCAGCAGTTATTTCGGCACTAGCTATTTTGCGTTTTTTCATCAGGTTGTTGATTAGGACCTGTTGAGCAATCGTCAGGATATTGTTTGTAATCCAATAGATCAGAAGCCCGGCAGGCACATCGTAAAGAATGAAAAAGAACATAATAGGCATGCCATACATCATGAACTTCATCTGATTAGCCTGTGGATTGTTGCTTTGGGTGCTTTGAGGAGCCTGTGTAAACTTGCCATACAATAATTGGCTAAATAGGTATATGATGGGCAATGCCCTCAAATCGTTCCATCCAAGAAGAGGTATTTTAAAATTGCCAAAGTTTACGAGGCTTTCTGGCAAAGAGAGATCATTTATCCAGCCTGGTATGAACATTGCTCCCCTGAGCTCGAAGTGGTTGTTGAATAGATTGTACATTGCAATGAATAAGGGGAATTGGATTAACATTGGCAGACAGCCAGACATTGGATTGTAATGTTCTCGCTTGTATAGCTCTGCCATCTCTTGATTGAGCTTCTGTGGATTGTTCTTATATTTGGCCTGCAATTCCTGCATCTTGGGCTGAAGCTCCGACATTCTCGCCGTAGCGAGCGACCCTTTCTTGGTAAGGGGGTAGAATAACAGCTTTATCAGCACCGTAACGAGAATAATGGCTACACCATAATTAGGAATTAGGCGATAAAAAACATTGAGCAAGAATTTCAATATGTTTTCCAGCCATCCTAGAATTCCTGAGCCCTCCATGGCGTCTTCCAGCTTTAAGTTGGAAAGACCAAATCCATTCTTATCCGCATACTCATATTTTCCCAACTCTGCTGAGGTCTTAGGGCCAAAATAGAAATAGTAAGTATCGGTAACCGAAGCACCGGAAAATGTGCTTCGTAAAAGTCCCAGACTATTGGTCTGGTTAATAAGTGGATCCTGGCTAGCTGCTATTTCGTAAGCAGATAACGGCGCTTGTGGAACCGCAATGAACGTAAAATATTTGCCAGATAGTGCCACCCAGCTTGCATTCGGTGCAATGGTGTCTGAGGTGTTAGGCTTGAGTTTCTGATTCTTTTTCTTGCCATCTATTTCAGCGATATATTTTCGGTAATCAGCATTCTTAGGCATCTGATCGAATCGAGGACCAATCTGTGGCCCAAGGTCGATTCTATAGGCAACTCCGTTTGTTCCCAGAATAATAGGCTTGCCTTCTGGCTGTTCTATGCTAATCGCAAGTCCAAATAGATATTCTCCATCGCGGAACGAAAAAACCTTCTTAAATATAAAGGGGACTTTTTCGTCGCTTCCTGCCATCTTTGCCTCGAACATCCTCGAGAATGCAATTGTGTTCTTGCTCTCATCTAGATACTGGGCGTTCATAAGCTCGCGCATTGGTGTGGAAGATTGGCCAAAGGAAACAGAAAGCCCATCTGCACCCTGAGAGCCAGCTACGACCATGTCTACTCCGCCCCTTGAATCCCTCAAATCTTTGTGCTTTTTCAGGGTTAGCGAGACAAGTTCTCCACCGGCGTTGGTAAATGTCGCGCGAACAACATCGGTCTCGACAATATAACGCTCTTCTGTGGTTGGAACAGGTATCATGTTGGCTATAGGAGCGTTCTCGGTAGATATTGGAATAATAGAAGGTAGTGCTTTTGTAGGAGTTGCTGAGCTCGGCTCTTGCGGTATTGCTTGCCCATTCGCTCCTGTTTGTTCAGAACTCTGCGTTGTTTGCTGTTGAGTGGCGGGAGGGAAAAGTATATTCTGCACAATAAACCCAACGCTTACTATTACCGTGGATAGGACCACGGCCAAAATCATGCGTTTGCGTTCTTCTTTCGAGGTGGTTTGCTGTTCATTAATTTCATTCATGGTACTGGATCATAGCCTCCTGGATTTCCTGGATGACAGCGAATTATTCTTTTAAAAGCTAGCAAAAGCCCTTTTAGGGGTCCATATTTATGGATCGCCTCGTAAGAATAAGAAGAACAAGTAGGGTAAAATCGGCACGATGGTTGAAAAAGAGGTGAAATAAAGAGCTGGTATAAGCGAATTGCTATCAATAAAGGAAATGAGAATATTTGTTTGACAATATTCATAACAGTAAATCCGCCTTGCGAAGCAGATACTGCATAGCGCTGTAAAATTCTACAAATGTTTCAAGCCCAGGATAGAGCACGAATACGATATCAAACCCCGGCTTGACAGAATTACGAATATGTCGCCAAGCTTCTCGGGCTAACCTTTTTGCTCTATTTCTTGTTACTGCGCCAGAAAAAGCACGCCCTGCAATAAATGCCACTCGGCTTTCCTGCCCTTCCTTAAGAAGGACATGCATTCTCATGCCTTTACAGGAAAACCGCGCTCCTTTCTCAAAAATTAGATCGATTTCCTTGGTTTTCCTCACCCGAAGGCTCTTCGGAAAGCTCCGATCCTGCCGCTCCTCCTGAATTCCGCTCTGGGTATTTTCAGTACTTCTTCTTCTCATCTGAGACAGAGAGCTTTATCCTGCCTTTTGCTCTTCTTCTGCTAAGAATCTGACGGCCGCTTTTAGTCTTCATTCTGGCACGAAAACCGAATTTTCTATTGCGCTTAACTCGGCTCGGCTGATAGGTGCGTTTCATGGTCTTATTCTCCTTGCGTAAACGGCTGCATTTGCCCTTCCCAAGATCTCTCACTGCAACCGGGAAATTGCATAATCAAGCGCTGGAGTATAGACTGCAAAAGAGCCTTTGGTCAACCGCCTTTCGACTACTTAGGCTCTGTCTGTCGTCGAAGAAGCCTCTTTATTATCTTCTATCGTAAAAGCAAGCCCAGTTATATCCAACTCAGGATAGTTCTTCGATATTCGCGCCAATATCTTCTCCTGGTTCAGCTGTAGAAGCTGGATCCATCCTGAATGTTCGGTGGAGACAATAAGACA
>DMNL01000047.1 GCA_003452735.1 Spirochaetaceae bacterium | reverse complement strand
CTTCCAGGACTATTTCGCAACCCATGGCGGTTACAGCGCCCTGCTGATTGAGCAATAGAATCTAATCCAGCCAGGGCTCTAATGACTGCACCAAAATCAATATTCACACCTGCTTCAATAAGTTGTGTACTGACACATATTACTGGTTCATGGGCATCAAGTTTAGCTTTAATTCTATTCAACACATCAAACCGATGCGCTGGACACATATTGGTACTAAGATGATACGTTTCTGTCCAGTTCCGTGCTTTGATTTCTCGATAAACCTCCAGGGCTGATGTGCGAGTATTCATAATAATCAAAACACTACCTTTTTTCAGTAATGCGCGATTAGCCAAATCTGCAATTTTCGGATAGGTCCAACCAATAGGCTTGCGTTCGTCATAAACGTCGACTCGCTTCAAGTCCTTATACAAGGCTTCTTCATCTTTGATGATATGCTGTCTCGATTGAAGGTTCAAATCACGATAAGGATTTCCAGTAGCCTCAAAAGGCGGTTGAGTTGCTGTACAGAGAAGGACAGTCGAGCCGCAATCATGAACAAGAAAACGTAAAGCAGTTGTAAACATGTGAGTCGTTTTAATAGGGATAGTCTGTACCTCATCTAATATAATGACCGAGTTTGCCAATTGGTGCATTCTACGAGTATTGCGTGTGCCTGCGCCGAAAAGCGATTCTAAAAATTGAACTTGTGTGGTGAATATGATTGGTGCATCCCAGTTCTCGGCTAGCAAATTATGACGGCTACTTTCTTTTTCTGGAGTGAGATTAGAATGATGTTCCAGGACAACTTTATCACGTTCATTCTGCTGCTCCAAAATGCTTCGTACTTCATTTGCGTTCTGATCGATAATTGTAATATAGGGAACAATATAGAATATTCTTTCGATTTTTTCCTTATCATTTGTATGTGCTTGTGCATGATGAAGCGCAAAGCGTAAGCTTGCTAAGGTCTTCCCTCCTGCTGTTGGAACTGTAAGCCGGTAAATTCCTTTGGGTTCGGAAGCGAAGTCGCAACAAGCTTGAGCGACATGGGCACGGATTTGATTTACCTTATAGGCTTGGCTATTCTTGTCCATCGAGGCTGTTTCGAGATCAAATTCTGAAAACTTCTTTTCCAATCGTTCAATTAGGATAGTCCACGGGAGATAGCTTCCATAACTTCGTACTATTTTGTTTTCGGATGTCTCAAAATCAGAAGTGCTAAGACGGTCTGCGTCTAGCAGACAACTTAGCAGGAATCGTACCAGAAGACCGTGTTTAAAGGATAATGTAGCCTGAGACTCTGCTTCTTTTTCTTTCATCTTGCTCATTTTTTCCAACAAAACTCTCTCAGGAGCAAGGGTAAGTATGCCATCGAGCAATTTTTCAATTTCTGCTAGTTTTGCTCTAGCCTCCATAAAATGAGTATCCTCTCCTGGTTTAGTTACACGACGCAAAAAGTTGTTTCTACCATCTGGTGTTAGAGCGTCAATTAGGCCAGAGTGGTGTGAAGCTAAGACAAGCGATAAGAATTGCATAAGGATTAGCTTAGCGTTATCGGAATAGGAAAGCTTTTCATAAATCAATTGGGCCCCAGCAGTTGAATGGTCAATTTCGCCGCGATGAGCATCAACATAACCATCTTGATCTGGATTGATTAGGCCCTCTTTTGACCTCAAATAACCTTGATATATATCGCTTGCTTTACCAAAATCATGAAGCAAGCCCAGGATTCTCCCTATCTCTGGCAATCCTATCTTAGCTGCAAAGCCTTCTGCCAATTGCGAAGTTTCTTGAAGATGGCTAATAAGCGCCTGTTCGGCACCATCAGATTTGCGACGATGTGCAATCAATTCTTGGCTTTCGTATTTCCAAATAGGTTGCTCCAATATGCACTCCTCTCCATTTTTTCTTACATGTGCAATTGATTCCAGGTTATTCATATTTCCCAAGCCTCTGTGACTTCATCATCATCAGATTTTGAGCCAGAAATTTGCTATAGGGCATCATTCATCTCCGATTTTAGATATACATGCAAACCATTATATCATCTTAATTTCCTGCCGCAAGGATTTCTTATTACGCATGATAAAATCACAGCCACTCCTTTTCCTAAATATCAAACTCATTCTCGCATCACGCAAATTGATAGTTTAAGCGGATTAGCATCCAGAAAGAAAAACTCTACTTCGAATATCGCGCTTTCCCTCGTCAAGCTATTGAGGTATATTGTGATATCTCTTGAAGTTATGCTTGTCTTTGCAAAGTCATACAGTTCTGCCCAGATATCGTCCGCTTTACCAAAAGACGGATAGCTCTCGAGAAAAGCCAATATGTTCTCTTCTGGAGCAAGGCGATGGCCTAAGCAAGATATATAAGGATGCGATAGATCAGCTTGATAGATTGGGAGCTTTTCGAAACAGTTCTGAAAGCTGAGGTCTATTCGAAAGGTCTCTTCTATGAGGCTGAAGGCCATATTCTCAGCTTTTGTAGGCGTATCGTAGCCAGAGATCATACCAACATGATTGAAAGCGCCGGATTGGCTTTCGGAAAATAACTCCACAAAATCTTCTCTGAATTGGATAAGATAGACAACTTTTGCGTTCATGGCTTGGCACTCCTTGAACAAGCCAAATATACTATTAGGAGTGGGACACCTGTTGTCCCGCAACTAAATAAATTAAAACTTTTGGGGCTTCCGGGAATAGTATGGCTGACATGACAGAAGGTAGGAATCTTGCCATACTTGAAGCATGGAAGACAAAGAACTCTATGAGAAGCTATTAGGTGTAAAAGAGCCATGGGATGTAATCGATGTCGCGATCGATATGCAAAAAGATTTTGCAGCACTTTTTTCTCGTATGAATCTGAAAGTGCGAGCGTGTGGATTTTGCAATAGAGCTCGATTCAAGATGGCAATACTTTTTCATTGTGGGAAACTCTCTCTGCTTCCAGAGGGATTATCAT
>DMNL01000013.1 GCA_003452735.1 Spirochaetaceae bacterium | reverse complement strand
GCTGTATCTCTTCGCACGAGCAACCGCAATTTTGAAGGGCGATCCGGGACAAAATCAGCTAGGTTGTACCTTGCAAGCGCGGAGACGACGGCTGCTTCAGCAATCGCCGGAGTCATTACAGATCCTCGAACTCTCGAGTCGCATCCAATTGTGGCTATGCCAGAGAGCTTTCTTAATGATGATTCGATGTTCATTTTCCCATCGACCGAAGGGGAAACTGTAGGAATTCGGCGTGGACCCAACATAGCACCCTTGCCTCAATTTGAGGCAATTGGAAATGAACTAAAAGCCGAAGTATTGATGCTTATGGGCGACAATATCACAACAGATCATATTTTGCCCGCTGGAAGCAAAATCATGTCTTTACGATCTAATCTACCTGCTATTTCGGAGTATTGCTTTTCTGTGCTGGATGCAAACTTTCCAGCAAGAGCAAGAGCCGCTGGAAAGGGGATCCTTATAGCAGGGCAAAATTATGGACAGGGCTCTTCCCGTGAACATGCAGCGCTTTCGCCTCGTTTCCTAGGAGTTAGTGCGGTAATAGCAGTCTCCTATGCGCGCATCCACAGACAAAACCTTGTAAATGCCGGCATTCTTCCTTTAATATTCGATAGTCCCGAAGACATCGAAAATATAAGCCAGGGCGATATACTCTGCATCAAGAATATATATGAAGGGTTGCGACTGGATCGCTTCGAGGTAAAGAACGAAAGCAAAGGTGCGGTTTTCATGGCTCGCCATGGGCTTTCGCAGCGACAGGTTGAGATTATACTAGCTGGCGGAGCGCTCAATGCTGCGCGTCGAAAGCTATTGGTCCATTAGTTTGGTAAATATAATCGGGTAATATCGGGTAATATATGAGCGAGACATTTTTTGGGCTCGAAGAGAGAATTCTCCATACTAAAGATGAGCTTGCACAGCGAGAAGCACTTTTGACCTCTCGTGGGCTTACTGTTCCAGAAGGAGAAGAGCTGGTCCTGGGTCTCTTCGATGGCGAGCAGCTAGTTGCCACAGGCGCTCTTGTCCGTAATGTGCTGCAGGGCATAGCAGTAGATATGAGCCATGAGGGCGAAGGAGTAGCTGCTGCCATAGTATCTTCTCTTATAAAAAGAGCTGTCGACCGAGGGATAACCCAAATTTTTCTATACACGGTAAGCGAAGATATCTCTAGATTCGAAAACTTGGGATTCAGCAAGGTAGCAGCGGTTCCAAAGGGAGCAGCATTGCTAGAGTGGGGTTCGGCTGGAATCGAATCCTACTTGAGCTCTTTGAAGGCCTTGGCCGAAGATAAGCCCGATCATGCCGGAGCAGTTGTTATAAATTGCAATCCATTTACGCTCGGCCATAGAGCGCTTATAGAGTATGCATCCTCGCATGTACCCTGGCTCTATGTGCTGGTCGTAGAGGAAGATAGATCTCTCTTTCCTTTTAGGGTCCGATACAGACTAGTACAAGAAGGTGTCGCAGATTTACGAAATTTGACGGTAATGAAGGGCGGACCCTATATAATCTCTTCGGCGACATTTCCAACTTATTTTATTCGTCCAGATGCTAATGAAGCTTCGCAGAGAGCGGTAAGAATGCATGCTTCGCTCGATGTCAGCATCTTTAGAATGCATATTGCACCCGCGCTTAAAGTTGCCAATAGATTTGTCGGGACAGAGCCATACTGTCCCACTACCTCGGTATATAACGAAATAATGAAGATTATTCTCCAGGCTAGAGAGACCGAGGCTTTTGGGTTCGATGCAAAAATTCCACCAGTAACGGTACACGAGATTCCTCGCTTCGAAATAGGAGGAACTCCTGTCAGTGCCTCGAAAGTCCGGGATATGATTCGCGAAGGGAATTTATCGGAGGTACAAAAACTAGTTCCTAAAACCACCTGGGATTGGCTAAAAAGCGATGAGGCGGTGCCAGTAATGGAGAGAATTCGTCAGAGCGATTCAAGGCACTGATAAGTCTTTTATCACATTTTTAGAGCTAATGTTTTGGAGGAGATAATGAGAGTGCTTAAATCAGTTACTGCGGGCTCGCTGGAATCTAGCGATGTGCTCGTGACAATAATGCCTTTGTCGGAAGACCGTATAGAGTACGACATAGAAAGCATCGTCATTAAACAATATGGGAGAAGGATCCGAAAGGTCACTGAGGATATGGTAGAGATTGCCAAGATTACAGGAGCACGCATTCATGTTCAGGATAGAGGAGCACTTGAATGCACTCTTCGTGCTCGCCTAGAGACTGCGATCGAAAGAAGTATTGCGTGTTGAGCCTGCAGACTGTGCTCGCGGCTCGTGAGCTTCGCTGGAAGAATAAAAAGTTGCTTGCGGAATCGCTGGCACAAAAATTTCCAGGGCATAGATTAGCCCTTGCATTCTGTACTCTAAGAATGCCTGCTTCTTTAAGGATCTCTAATCTTTACAAAGAGATTGTCGTGCAATTGCGAGATGTTCTCGCCGGAGCTCTGATGGATGGAGCTATCCAAATTCTGGATTATGGGCAGGAAGAATACGAAGATGGGCCGAGCGCTTGGCTTGCCTCGGATTGCGATGAGAGAATCTTGAAGCGGATGGCTATCGCCATAGAGGAAGGGCATGCTCTAGGTTCGTTAGTGGATATTGATGTTACAGATGCGAAGGCCAGACTCATTTCGCGCAGAGATATGGGTTATGCGCCTAGAAAATGCCTTGTCTGTGATGATGAAGCTGCAGTATGTTCAGCCGGCCAGCGTCACTCGCTTTCCGAAATCGAAGCACATATCGAGGCGATAATATCAGACTCGATGGGCCAAGAAGCTTGGGATTCTCATGATGGTCATAAAGAGCGGGATTGATATTGAGCATTGGGAGAAATCGATGGATCGGGACGAATTGATTGCACAGATAGGAAATGTCGCATTGACTGCAACGCTCTATGAAGTCTCGGCAGCGCCAAAGCCTGGGCTTGTGGATCCTTTCTCCCGAGGCGCACACTCGGATATGGATTATTTTACTTTCCTTGCGAGCGCGGTAGCCTTGGCACCATTTTTTGCAGCTTTTGCCAGCATGGGTGCGGAAATTGAGGGCGAAAGCCCAGCGCTCCTACCAGAATTGCGAAAGCTTGGAATCGAAGCCGAAAGGGCTATGTTTGCGGCTACCAATGGAGTCAACACGCATAAAGGGCTCATTTTTTCCATGGGTCTAGTATGCGCCGCTGCCGGAAGGTTATTGATTTCAAAAAAACAAGCTGAAAGTAACGATAAAAACGCTATGATATCAGGATGTGCCCAAGAAGCTGCCGATATTGTTGCTGGAATCACGGTTCGCGAACTCGTTCCACTTGTGAAAGCGGACAAGTCCCTAGTCTCCGATCCAATAAAAGCAACAAATGCTATGGTTTGTTCTCTCGATCTCAGCGCAGGCGAGAAATCGTTTGTCAAATATGGAATAAGAGGAGTTCGCGGTGAAGCGGAAGATGGTTTTCCATCTGTGATAAATCATGCTTTGCCAAGGCTCCATTCCGATCTCTTGAGGGGTATGTCATGGAACGATGCCATGATCGATGCGCTCCTAGTTCTTTATCTAATAGTCGACGATACAACAGTACTGAATAGAGGAGGGTCGGATGGTCTTGCCTATATCAGGGCGCAGGCAGCAGCGGCTCTTTCACGCGGAGGAATGAGGCTAATTGAGGGTCGAGATTTTGTCCAGAGTCTCGATGCAGACTTTAGTCAGCGTGGTCTTAGCCCTGGAGGATGCGCCGATCTTCTAGCAGTTACTGTGTTTTTGGAGATGTTGTCCAATAAATGGACTAAACAGCAAAAGGCTAATGGATCGGCGCAATGCTCTTCTTAGGCTAAAAACAGGATCAAAAGGCTTTATCGACAAGTCGGATTAAAAAGCTGGAATTACACCGCCTTTGTAAGTACTTAGGATAAAATCCTTTACTTTCTGAGACGTGAGAGCTTTAGCAAGTGCTTGAATACGGGGATCATTGGAATCGCCTTTTCTGACCACAAGGATATTGGCATAGGGCGATTCTCCACCTTCGAGGAGAAGCGAGTCTTTTATTGGGTTGAAGCCTGATTGGAGAGCGTAGTTCCCATTTATGACCGACCCTGCAACATCATCGAGTGTACGCGGTAGCTGCGGCGCCTCAATTTCCTTAAATACAAATCTTTTTGGATTTTCCGAGATGTCTCGGACAGTCGCCTGAAGCCCAGCGTTTGGCTTAAGTTTTATGAGGCCTTTAGACTGGAGGAAAATAAGTGCTCTCCCTTCATTTGTTGGGTCATTAGGAATTGCTATGATTGCACCATTGGGGAAGTCAGATACTTTTTTGTATTTCTTGGAATAAAGGCCAAGCGGTTCCACATGGACGGCTACTACGCTTTCAAGCGAAAGTTTTCGCTCCGCAGCGAAGGTCTCTAGATAGGGCAGATGCTGAAAGAAGTTGGCATCGAGCTGTTTTTCGGCTAGCGCTATGTTGGGCGTGACATAGTCGCTGAATTCGATTACTTCCAGCTTTATTCCTTGTGCCGCTAGGTCGGGTATGATGAAGTTGAGTATTTCAGCGTGCGGTACGGAAGTGGCACCTACTTTGAGTGTAACCGAGGGAGAGGGGCCAGCAAAAACAGACATGACCGAAATTAAAAGGGATAAAAAAAGCAATTTGATAATTTTGCGGTTCATAAGAAACCTCCAGGATAAAAAATTATTATGAGTCGCCATACGGCTTCTCTAAGAGAGACCGAAAGATTCGAGATATCGAGTTGTCGCCACCAAGATCTATAAGATTGGCTTAGGGATTTGCCTGGAGGAAAAGAGAGACTGGATTTGTGATATGGATTTACAGGATATTTAGAAAGAAGGCATGGGTCGCGGAGAGCGGCTTCGCTGAGCCGCTTCGCATGAAACATACATGACTATTATAAGCTTTCATCGCCTTAGCCTTTCGGAGCAAAATGCATTATTTATCCTTCTTTGTCAAGCGGGCCATACGAGCAAGGCGGCCGTAGCCTCGATATGGGCTACGGTTTCCTGCTCTATTCCGATTTATGATAAAGGAAACACGACACTTCGTGCCCGTCTTCTGCATCCTTTAGCGACGGTCGCCTTTCCTTGCATATATCCATGCGCTTGGGGCAGCGATCATAGAAATTACAGCCTGGCCGCTGTTTGTCAGGCGAGGGCACATCTCCGGTGAGAATTATGCGCTTGCGCTTAGCCTCGATCTTTGGATCAGGAATCGGCGCCGCCGACAGAAGAGCCTCAGTATAAGGATGTAGGGGTTTCTTATATAGATCCGCTGCGTCCGCTATCTCCACAATAAGTCCCAGATACATTACGGCTACTCTATTGGAAATATATTTTATTACAGAAAGATCATGAGCAATAAAAAGATAGGTTAATCCGAACTCTTCTTGCAGATCTTTGAAAAGATTGAGAATCTGAGACTGAATCGAGACATCAAGCGCCGATACTGGCTCATCGCATAGAATGAGTTCGGGATTGAGCGCTAATGCGCGAGCAATTCCAATGCGCTGGCGCTGGCCGCCTGAGAATTCATGCGGATAGCGATTTTTGAAAAAGCGGGATAGCCCCACTTTTTCCATAAGCTCTTCAACCCGATTGTCTCGATCTTGAGTACTCATATCTATGAGCCCTTGCTTTTGGAATATGCGAATGGGCTCTGCAATTATATCGCCAGCGGTCATACGTGGATTGAGCGAAGCATAGGGGTCTTGGAAAACCATCTGCATATTTTTTCGCGCTTCCATCATTTCGTTGGGCGATAGCTTAGTGAGATCTTTGCCTTTCAGAATAACCTCACCGGCAGTGGGCTTATAGAGCTGATCTATGGCGCGAGCCGTAGTCGATTTTCCACAACCAGATTCTCCTACAAGGCCAAGAGTCTCGCCTTTTTTCACCTTAAAATCGATGCCGTCCACAGCATAGATATAGTTCTTAGTCTTTGAGAACATGCTTGTTTTGACAGGGAAATGCATCTTGAGGCCGCGCACATCTAGAAGTACTTCATCGTTTTCAGGCATTGTGAATCTCCTTGTTGTAGAGCCAGCAAGCTACGCTCTGATTGTTCTCAAAGGAAACGATAGATGGATATTTCTCTCTGCAGATATCCATAGCTTGTTCGCAGCGCGGATAAAATGGGCAGCAGTCCGGCAGATCTATGACATTTGGCGGCTGGCCCGGTATGGAATATAGGCGCACCTTGGTCTCTTGATCGAGCCGCGGTACCGAGCGGATTAATCCCATTGTGTAAGGATGCTTAGGCGATTCGAA
>DMNL01000051.1:11010-13732 GCA_003452735.1 Spirochaetaceae bacterium | reverse complement strand
AAAAAGAAGAATAGAATGATGGCATCATAAGGGCTCGTTTGCAGATAGGAATACCGAGTTTGAGCCTTTAATGCAAGATGGCTGGTGAAGCTAAGCTTTGACTTTTTCTTAATAAGTATGATTTGCCCCCTTGTGTGAATATAACACTCTATGATAGGGTCACTTCACCGATGGAGGAGCGATTCCCATGAGTACGGACGGGAGGCCGAGAGAGCCTTTGAACGCGCCAGAAAGGGGAGGATCGCCGAAGGGACAGAGCCTTTCTCTCAGGGCTGTTCTTGGACGTCCGGGCTAATACCCGACGGCTGTCGCGGAAATCAATCGTTCCGCGGAGCGCCTGACGTTTGCCTTTCTTAATGAAAGGAGCCCAGGCATGGTTGCTAAGCTTACAAGCAGCCTTAGAGCTTCTTTCAGGAATAAGATTTCTATGAAGGGCGCAGGCTGACCTCCACCGGAAGGTATGGAGGTACCATGAACAATAATCAATCCCAATTGCAATTTTCTCCTTCGAAAAAGATTCCAGTCACAGTACTTGGTGCAACAGGAGTGGTGGGGCAGCGCTTTCTCCGTAGAATTGCCAATCACCCCTGGTTCTATCCACAGTTTTTGGCTGCAAGCGATCGATCGGCAGGTAAGAAATATGCAGAAGCCTGTCGATGGCGTCTTTCGGGCCTTTCATACGCAGGGTATGCAGAGGCAAAAGTCGTCCCATGTTCTCCAGAGCTTGCATTTTCTCCCATTGTGTTTTCAGCTCTCGATGCAGGTCCCGCACGCGAGATCGAGCCATTGTTTGCAGAGGCTGGTGCCTATGTGTTCTCGAATGCAAGCGCCTTCAGAATGGAAGAAGACATTCCTCTCCTTATTCCAGAGCTCAACCCCGAACACCTTGAATTGATAGAAATGCAGAAGGCTAAGCGAAGATGGCATGGCGCTATCGTTACTAATCCGAACTGCACAACCGTAATGCTCGCAGTGCCTTTGGCAATTCTCGAAGAACAATTCGGCCTTGAGGCGGTTATAGTTACAAGCATGCAGGCAATCAGTGGGGCGGGTTATCCGGGTGTATCTGCGCTCGATATCGAAGGGAATGTTATTCCTTTCATACGAAATGAGGAATCTAAGGTAGAATCGGAATCCAATAAGATACTGGGACGCTTAGTCAAAGGGGAAAATGTGATTTCTATTGTACCCGAATCCTTCACAGTGTCAGCGACCTGCACTCGGGTACCGGTGATCGATGGCCACACTCTGTCTATTTCCGTAAAATTGAAATCAAAGACGAGCCTCGAAAGAGTCGTAGAAGCTTTCCAAAACTACAAGCCAAAGACTATGGTCTATAATCTGCCAAGTGCTCCCAAACATTTCTTACGGTTTCTAGAAGAAGACGACAGGCCACAGCCTCGTTTAGATGCCGAGGAAGAAGAGGGCATGTGCATTAGTCTGGGGAGATTGCGTCCTTGTCCTATTCTAGACTTCAAATTTATCTCGCTAGGTCATAATACAGAAAGAGGGGCTGCTGGCGCTTCGATTCTCAATGCCGAGATGGCACTGTCTATGGGGATGTTGAAAGAGGTCGATAATAGATGAGGACCCTTGTGATGAAATTTGGCGGTACATCGGTAGGAAGCGCCGCCCATATCAGGGAAGTGGCCAGTATTGTGCGGTCACGAGAGGGTTCCAGGTGTGTTGTGCTCGTCTCGGCCATGGCTGGGATTACTAACACGCTTTTCGAGATGGCAGAAGCAGCTCGGTCTCATGATCTAGATAGGGCAATTCGGCTTCTAGGCAAAATCGAGCAATCCCATCTTGAAGCTAGCCATGAGCTAGATATCGCAACTCCCGATATTATTGGTAAGATCAGGGAAATCATCGAAAACCTTCGGCGCCGAATTCATGGTATCGATCTGTTAGGCGAGTTCAGCCTACGCGTTATGGATGAGATAGCCGCAGCAGGTGAACGCTTATCTTCTTTGCTTGTCTCAGAATACATAAAATGCCCACTTCTTGATGCTCGGAAAGTTATTCGCACAGATAATCATTTTGGGAATGCTCATCCTAAGCTACCGGTCATAAAAAGAAATGCTGCTCTTTATCTAGAGCCTCTTTTGGAATCCAGCGATATCATTGTTACACAAGGATATATAGGTTCTGACGATGCTGATGATACCACAACACTGGGAAGAGGTGGCAGCGATTATTCAGCAGGGCTTTTAGCTCTTGCACTTCAGGCCGATGAAATCGAGATTTGGACGGATGTCGAAGGAATCATGACTGCGGATCCTCGCATAGTGCCTTCTGCTAGGACTGTCGATATTTTGAGCTATGAGGAAGCCGTGGAGCTTGCTTCTTATGGAGCAAAAGTTTTGCACCCCGCCACTGTAAGGCCAGCTCTCGAAGCAGGCATACCTGTCACGATCAGGAGCACCTTTGCGCCTTACGGAAAATTTTCTACCATCAGTCCTGGAGATTCCAGTGGTCGGCCTTGCGTAGCTGTAGCAATGCGGCGGCAGGTTATGATCATATCGGTTATTCAAGAATCTATGACGGATCAGGCAGGATTTCTTGCTAAGCTTTTCGATATCTTCGGAAGGCTCGGTGTGTCTGTAGATCTTGTTTCGACTTCTGAAATATGCGTATCGGTATCTCTGGATAAACGCTTGCTTTTCGAAGACCTCTTGAAAAACCTCGAAGAATTAGGCCAAGTCTCTGTGGCCGATAATCG
>DMNL01000051.1:0-10844 GCA_003452735.1 Spirochaetaceae bacterium | reverse complement strand
AGAACTACTTTTATCGCAATGGACGGCATTCCTATCGATCTAATAAGCATGGGTGCTAATGGGATAAACTTGAGCCTCATTGTGCAAGAGGCTGATGCTGAGAAGGCGATTCGCGGCCTTCATACTGCATTTTTCGAAGGAGGTTCTAGATGACAATAAAGATTGGTATTTTCGGAGCAGGAAAGCTAGCTCATGCGATTGTCGAAGAAGTGGAGGCGAGTAATGTAAATGAATTCTTCGTGGTGTGGATGGTAGATAAAGGCGAGATGATCCCCGATAGTGATATAGACGTCGCCATAGATGCCAGCTCTGCCGATGCAGTTGAGTCGCATATCGACTGGGCCATTCGGAAAGAGATACCTTTTGTAATTGCAACCACAGGATGGGACATTACAGATTTGGCGGTACGCATTGGAGAAAAAACTGGGGTGCTTGTAAGCCCCAATTTTTCCTTTGCGGTTGCCTTTATGCAGCGAATTGCTTCGCAGCTTGCACGCTTTGCAGATTGGTATTCGGATGGCGAAATTGCGATTTTCGAGCACCACCATTCAGCCAAAAAAGACTCGCCAAGCGGAACAGCTAAGGCTCTGGCACGAGCGATCGTTTCCAGCTCGACACGATATACAGGATGGAGCGCATCTGGGGTAGAGAATTGTGTCAAGGATAAAATTCCCATAGCTTCACTGCGGGCTGGGACTGAGACAGGTGTTCACGAAATATTATTCGATGCTCCACATGAACAATTCTCGATGACCCATCGTGCTAGAGATAGGCGGGTCTTTGCGGCAGGAGCGCTAAAAGCGGCTCAGTGGATTATAGGCCGTAAGGGCCTATTTGGTATGGAAGATGTACTGAATGATCTTTTTAGCTAGGTCAAGGAGATAAAGAAAAGCTGAAGGAGGCAAGAAGGTTATGAATACTATCGATGGTTTAGGCGTCGCCATTGCAACGCCGTTTGATGATGCAAATAACATCGATTATGAGGCATTCGAACGACTACTCGATTTTCTTGTAGGACGAGATTTTGAGGCTTCTGCAGGCGAATACGCGCGCCGCACATTTGGCGGCGGAGCAATTCTTGAGCGCTTTCGACTTTTCTGGGAGCGCGAATCTGGCGGCGCGCAGTTTGTCGTTGTCCTAGGTTCAACGGGCGAAGGACCTACCGTGGAGGCCGAGGAGCGTCGCGAGCTTGTGAGGAGGGCTGTTGAGCGCAAGCTTGGCATTCCAGTGGTTGTAGGCACTGGCTCGAATTCGACTAAGGCTGCGGTTCGCTTGACTGAGGAGGCGGTAGATCTTGGAGCCGACGCGGTGCTTGTAGTCGTTCCTTATTACAATAAGCCAACCCCAGCTGGTCTGATTGCTCATTTTAGGGCGGTTGCGGCTGCAGCGAGCTCTAAGCCTGTTATTGTCTACAATGTCCCAGGGCGCACCGGCATCAACCTTGCGCCCTCTGTCATGCAACAGCTCTGGAAAATTGAGAATATCAGAGCAGTCAAGGAATCCTCTGGGAACCTAGCACAGATTGGAGAGATTTGCCGAGCGCTTCCCGAAGGAAAGACCGTGCTCTCTGGGGACGATGGCCTCGCACTTCCGTCGATTGCAGTGGGGGCAGAGGGTTTAGTGAGCGTGGCTGCGAATGTGATGCCGAGGCGCTTTAGGGCATTGGTCGATGCAGCGCGCGCGGGGCGCCGCCAGGACGCAAAGACGCTTCATGGTGAGCTTTTGCCTTTTATGGATGCGCTTTTTGTGGAATCCAATCCGATTCCCGTTAAGGCAGCGCTAAAGTTATGCGGGCTAGCGGGCGATGGGCTAAGGTTGCCGCTTGTATCGGCTACAAAGCCCACAAAGGAGCTTATGGAGAGCGTCCTGGCGGCGCTTGGCTGCTTGCTATAATGGATATGGACAATGTGATGAATAAAGATGCTGAAACCAATGCGAGCTTTATTAATGTGGGCGATGATATAACTTCTGGCGCACAAATGGATAAGGTTGCTCAGACTCTCCGAGATGTTTTTTCTGAGCAAGGTCACTTCGATAAGGAACAGTGGGCTCTATTTCTCGAATTATTGGAAAATGGCAGCATAAGAGTTGTGGACAGGCTTTCGGATGGCTCTTGGAAAGTAAATACTTGGGTTAAGGAAGCCATCCTCTCCGGCTTTCAAGAAGGCGGCATGGTTGAATGGTCATGGCAATCCGAAAGCTTTTTTGACAGGCCGGCCTTTTCGCCTCGGCATTTTACTCTTTCTGATGGCGTGCGGATTGTCCCCGGAGGAACTGCGGTGCGTCGCGGAGCATTTATCGCTCGCGGAGTGGTGATAATGCCGCCTTCGTATATCAATGTAGGAGCCTTTGTAGATCAGGACACAATGGTGGATAGTCATGTGTTGGTTGGCTCCTGTGCGCACATTGGCAAGAAGGTACATCTATCCGCAGGGGCGCAGATCGGTGGTGTGCTTGAGCCTCCGCAGGCAAATCCCGTGATTATCGAAGACGAAGTCTTTATAGGTGGGATGTGTGGGATTTTCGAGGGTATTTTGGTCAAGAAAAGGGCAGTGCTCGCTCCAGGCGTAATCATAACCAAGGGCACGAGGATTTTTGATCTAGTTAGGGGGATGGATTTATATAGCGAAGTGCCGGAGAATGCGGTTGTCGTTCCTGGCACTCGACCTGCTCGCGGTTCTTATGCAGAGGGTCTGGGCATTTCGCTTGCATCGCCTTGTATTGTAAAATACCGCGACGAAAAAACCGACAGTGCTGTGGTCCTGGAGTCGGCTTTGCGTGGCTGAATGGAGGAATCATGCAATACAAGCTTGGAATAATTGGTGCTGGCAAAATCGGAGAGGCGATTCTGGCTGGTTCTTTGTCAAAAGGGCTGCTTACCCCTTCCGATGTGATTCTATCTGTGCGAACTGAGCAGCATCGGAAGAATCTGGAGGATAAATATAATGTGACGGCGGTGCTTCGGAACCGCGAAGTGGCAAGGCAGTCTGAGATCATTCTTATTGCAGTCAAACCCAGGACAGTCTTCGAAGTACTTCAAGAAATAGCCGATGTAATTTCCGATGAGAGTGTCGTCGTCTCGACTGTTGCAGGAGTCACGCTCGATTCGATGCAGAAAAAGCTTGCTCGAAAAGTGGCACTAATCCGAACTATGCCAAATCTTGGGGTGCTTGTTGGTGAAGGCATGACCGCACTAGCACCAGCACGCTTTACAGAAGAATCAAAAATCCAGAAAGTCAAGCAGCTTTTCGAATCGGTTGGCCGTGCTCTTGTCTTAGATGAGCAGTACATGGATGCCGTTACAGGTCTTTCTGGTTCTGGGCCTGCCTATGTTTACCTAATAATTGAGGCTCTAACAGATGGTGGGGTAAAGATGGGCTTGCCGCGAGAGGTCTCTATTGAGCTAGCAGCGCAGACTGTGCTCGGCGCGGCTAAGACAGTGCTTGTCACAGGAGAACATCCAGCTAAGCTCAAAGACCAGGTTACAACGCCTGCGGGCTCTACCATTGACGGCCTGATGGAACTCGAAGATGGTGGGCTTAGAGTGACATTGATCAAGGCCGTGGTAAAAGCAACCGAGCGAGCTAATAAACTATTGCAGAAGTGAAGACTAACCTTATGTTCAAAAGTCGCCTTCTGGCTTTGCCATTGATTTTGTCTCTGTAGAGCCATTTGGTCTTGGCTCTAAGTGCTTTGTCCTTATCGCTGCTTGGGCGCGTGGCCTATCTGCTATTCTCTTCCGAGCAATGAAGAAATGAGATTTCTCAATAGTTCTGGAATCTTGAGAGTTTCTCCTGGCCGAAGATTTCGAGGAGCATAAGACGAAAGCAATTTTTGTGCAAAAAGCTGCGCATCTCGGAGCATTCTTTCGCTAGTCACATTATCAGTCTGCTGAATCACCATGAGTATGCGTCTCTGTCGCCCCTGGGAAATCAGGCCTAAAAGGCGTTCATGGGCTATAGGCTCGAGACATCGCAATAGTGAGGCGATTTCATTATCGCTCATAGAAGAAAGTGTCGTCTTGAGAGCTTTCGCTTCAGCAGACATAATGATATCGGTTGTTGTACGGATTAGGTCTGGATCGGGCTGACTCGATTCTTCAAAGGCTTCCATTCCTGTCATCAGCTCTTTATCCATAGCTGAACTTTCGGATTCTTGACGCGAATAAAGGTCGAGGAAAGCTTGCTGAGCGGTACATATTTCATCAGAGATAAGTCTTTTGCGCGCTGCAGCTATCATCTCTGTGAGTATGAAGGAACCAATGGGTCCAACAAGGCTTAGAATCTGTTCTATATAATATAGAGAGCATCCCGCGAAGGCTGATGCTGCCAAAGGCATGCCTGCTATTCGGATAGTGCGCTGAAATCTCACAGGTTCGCTGAGAGCCTCTTCGATATTGTCGGTGAGATCTCCAGGAACGATATATTCTGTAAGCTTAGTTTCTTGAAGCTTTGATTTCTCTTGGAGCCATAGAAATTCCGAATTTGCTGTTTCAAGTCCGCAATATGCTGACATGATTAGGAATACGATATAAGGATGAATGCCTCGAGAGCATGCTTCTGTGCCAGCCAACCACATTAGTACTTCAGGCTTGTTATAGTGCTGTTCCTTGAATATAAGGCCCGAGCGCAAAAAAGAATCGCGGATTGCTTCTGGCTCGGTGTCGCTTGCAAGGAGGAGATAGGAAAGCTTGGTTGCCTTTCTCCGAGATTGTTGTGATACTGCAAAAAGCTCTTTGCGATTTTCGCTTGTTTTCTGGATGACTTCTAGAAACTCGCGAATCGCTTGTATCTGCTGATTCCTTTTTTTCTCGGACTCGCTCGACTGTCGGGGCTCTCCCCATTGGACATACATCTTAGCGAGGCGTTCAATCAGCATGTTCTGATTTCCTTTGTGCTATGGTATCTAGAGCCACATCTATGCCACAGTACGGAAGAAGCTTGCGTAGCATTATTTCCTCATCCTCGCCATTTGCTATGGAAAGAATAGCCTCGGCAGCAATGCATTGTTTGAGAAAGTCGATACCTTCAGCCTTGCTGACGTATAGAAGTACCGCTAGAATCTCCTCCAATATTTCGCCTGACAATCCTTCGCCGACTAAAAGAAGGCCATAGCGAAAGAAGTCGTCTTTTTCGGAAGAGAATTGTCCTGAAGTAGGCTGTATGCCGCCTTGCGCAATCTTGTTAGCCGAGCCCACCAGGTAATCGATATAAGAAGGCAAAATTTTCATTTCTTCCGAACTGCATCTTATTTTCGCAGCGAGATCGGCGTTCCAGTAAATCATTTTATCTCCACATATCCATATTTATGCCAGATTATAGTACAAAATAATGCTCCAGAGAAATGGGGCTTAAAGACATCGCTGTCAAAACGGATTAGCTTTCTGCCTATTGCATAAAAACGCATATTATGGCATATTATGTGAACTATGATGAAATTTAACATTATTTGGTAAAATTTTCATAATTTTTCATATTAAATGTAATACCAATATATTGACGCAATTATGAGAATGTGATATATTCAAATTGAAAGCAATAAACGAGTGTCGGTGGCGAAACGACATTATATAGCTTTTGAGCCCTTCATGGTCTGCCTCCTTCCATGAAGGGTTCTTTTTTTCTATACTAGTTCCATGATACTTGCTGAATTCGATACTTGGGCTCGATCCTTTCTTGAAATTGATCAACTTAGACAGATTGACGACTCGCTCAATGGCATTCAGGTGGCTTGCGACACTTCGAAGCAGATACAAAAGATGGCGGTAGCGGTCGATGCCTGCGCTGAGAGCATTCGAAGAGCGCGCAATATGGGTGCCGATCTTTTATTTGTCCATCATGGTCTGTTTTGGGGGAAACCCGAACCTTTAACAGGCAGCCTTCGAGAAAGGCTTAAGATGCTTTTTGATTCCGATATGGCTCTCTATGCATGTCATCTTCCCCTAGATAAGCATCCGGAAGTGGGGAATAATGCTCAGCTCGCAAATCTGCTTGGGCTTAAGGAGAGGAAAGCTTTTGGAATATATCATGGCATTAGCATCGGATGGTCTGGTGTTCTGCCAAAGCCAACGAAACTGGATCAAATCATAGCTAAGATTCTTCCCGATGGCTCAGCCGCGAAATCCGTAATCGCCGCAGGGCCAAAAGAGATAAAGACTGTTGCCATTGTATCCGGTGGAGCCCCATTCGAGTCTCTCGAAGCCATAACGGAAGGTATCGATCTTTACATAACAGGTGAGCCTTCGCATTCCATTTACCATTACCTGATAGAAGGTGGCATAAACTTCATAGCCGCAGGTCACTATGCCACAGAGGTCTGGGGCGTAAAGGCAATAGCGGAAAAAGCTCATGCAGAGTTGGGTCTCGATACAATATTCCTAGATATACCCACTGGATTGTGAGATGAAGAAAAAGGTGCCTCTAGCCCCTCTTTTGCTTTCTTGGATTATAATTGTTGTAGATCAGATTACGAAGGCGCTAGTTATAAAGTATATTCCCGAAGGAAGGATTTTTGCACGGATTTTTGGAGACTTTGTTTGGATCGTGCATACTCGGAACACGGGAGCAGCCTTTTCTATCGGTGCTCTTTCTCCACCGCCGCTCAGATTCTTATTTTTTATTTTTTTGCCTATTGCTGTGCTTATAACATTGCTTTTCTATTATTTCAAATCGGAAAATCTTTCGCCAATACTTAGATATTCGATAGGTCTGATAGCGGGGGGAGGGACAGGAAATCTGATAGATCGAATTTTGCGACCTGAAGGAGTCGTAGATCTTATTTCGGTCAATATGTATGGTCTTCTTGGAATGGAACGATTTGCGACCTTCAATGTTGCCGACTCTGCTATCACTGTTGGCGAGATACTCTTGATACTTGGATTTATTATCCTGGAATTTCGCAAACCTAAGGCGCAATCGCCGCAGTCTTAGAAGAGATGGGGCGCTATCTTCGTAGTATTATGATGGATGAGGATCAATATGAATAAGAAACAAGCCAATAAAGGTAAAGTTGCTCTCTTTGTAGTAGGGGCAACAGTGGCGAATATTCTTTTAATGGCGATTTGTTTTGTGCTTTTCATGTTGCTCTATTCGGTGGCTTTTTCCAAGCTTCTTCCGCAAGAAGCATTGATATGGGCAATTGGCATATCATTTTTGCTCTCTCTTCTCGTATCCTCGCTTATCTATCGTCGTTTGCTGAAATTATTGAGGGAGCGTTATCACTTAGATGATTATCTTGGCTTAAAAGCAAAATAGAAAAGCTCGGATATCGGATCGAATCTTAGGTCGAATTTTGGATGACCAGAGCCAGCAAAATGATCGAAAGGCTAAAAGACTTAGCTATCTCTATTCCTGAGATATATCTGCCAAAAGAAGGCGTCGATTATCGGAAATGGGCGGTGATAGCATGCGATCAATATTCTTCAGAGCGCGAATATTGGGAGAATGTGGCCCAAGAAGTAGGCAATGCTCCTTCGACTCTCAGACTGATTTATCCCGAATGCTTTCTAGAAGATGGCGACATGGATCAGCGTATTTCGGCCATACATAGAACAATGAATGAGTATCTAGAACAAGGCATAATCACCTCAAAAGGAGAAGCCTTCGTGCTAGTGGAACGTACGACTCCATTCGAAGAAAAGCCTAGGCTTGGCCTTGTTGTGGCAATCGATCTTGAACATTATCAGTATGGTAAGAATTCCAGAAGTCTGATCCGACCTACAGAAGACACCATAGAGCAGCGCCTTCCGCCCCGCATGAAAATTAGGCGTGGTGCTCCGCTGGAACTGCCACATATCATGATTCTGGTCGATGATCCCAAGAAGACTCTTATAGAGCCGCTCTATGAGCAAAGGCAATACTTCGAAAAGGCATATGATTTCGATTTGATGCAGAATTCTGGCCATATTCGTGGTTGGTTCGTAAAAGAAGAGAGGCAATTATGCCGAATTGCGCAAGCTCTCGAAGACCTTGCTGATCCTTGTGCATTTAGCGAAAGATATGGCTCCAATTATAGTGCGGATGATGTCTTGCTCTTTGCAGTTGGCGATGGGAATCACTCGCTTGCTACTGCAAAGGCTATTTGGGAAGAGACAAAAAATGCATATAAAGATAAGCCAGATGCCGGAAGAATTCTCTCGGAGCACCCGGCGCGCTGTGCGCTTGTTGAGCTTGTGAATTTACATGACGAAGGGCTTCCTTTCCATCCTATTCATCGTGTGCTCTTTAATATCGATGCTGTGGATTTTCTTCGCAAGCTGAGTGCTCATGGTGCAGAGATCCGCTACAGTTCCAATGCAAAGCAGGCTTTTGCAGAGGTCGATGTACCGCAAGATTCACACTTCTTTGCATTTGTAACTGAAAAATGGACAGGAACGATTCGATTCGAGGAGCCTAAAGCGCGGCTTGCGGTCTCCACTATTCAGGAATGCATAGATGAATATCGCAAGGCGCATCCAGAGGTGGTTATCGATTATATACATGGCAGTGCAAGCATAGAAGCTCTGGGTAGGAAAAAAGGAAGCCTAGGGCTTTATCTTCCGCCTGTGGACAAAGACATGCTTTTCAGTGTTGTTATCCAGGAAGGCGTAATGCCTCGCAAAACATTTTCGATGGGCGAGGCTCCAGAGAAGCGTTTTTATATCGAATCGAGGCTAATTATACCCCAAAAGTAATACTCTGAATTGTATTGATAGACTAATGCAGAACCTTTGCATATATATTCTATTCTAGATTGCCAAAGAGTGATATTATCCTTCGAAACTGGGAGGTGGAAATGCTCATACTGCTAGCAGATGCTTTTACGCCTGATTTGCCAGAGCGACTTGCGGAATTTGGCGAAGTCACTTCGGATATGTCGCGCATTCCCGAGGCTGAGGTGCTGATAGTTCGTTCCAAGACAAGGCTCGATAGAGCCATGCTCGATAAGGCAGCTAGCTGCAGGTACATTGTCAGGGGAGGCGTTGGGCTCGATACCATAGATGCGGAATATGCCAGATCCAAAGGCATCATTGTGGACAATACTCCCGAAGCCTCCAGCATAGCGGTGGCCGAGCTTGCCTTTGCTTTCATGATTGCAATGCCAAATCATCTTGTCCGCGCCGATATATCTATGAAAGAAGGAAAATGGCTAAAAAAAGAACTCGAGCGGAATGAGCTTTATGGGAAAACGCTCGGTCTCATAGGCATTGGGAGAATTGGTCGGGAGTTGGCGCTTAGGGCTAAGGCTTTTGGAATGTCCGTAATTGCTTTCGATAAATATGTACTTAGTTCCGATATAGTGAAGATCGTCAGCTTTGAAGAGATACTGGCATGTTCGGATTATATTAGCTTACATATTCCGCTTATAGACGAGACAAGAGGCATGATCGATGCATCCGCAATCTCCAGGATGAAAAATGGGGTCTACCTTATAAACACCTGCCGCGGTCAGGTCGTTATCGAAGAAGACATAGCCGATGCGCTCAAATCTGGGAAAATAGCGGGCTATGCAACCGATGTTTATTCGAAGGAACCACCCGAAGGCTCGCCTCTTTTTGAAGCGCCTAATGTGCTTATGACGCCGCATATTGGAGCTTCCACCGAAGAAAACCTTCTTAGGTTGGCGGATTGTATTGTTGGAAGGCTCAGGAAATATGTAGGTAGATAAGAAATGTGGTTGAGAAAGGAAAGAAGTTCATGAAACGAGCGATTAATTTTAATGCTGGGCCCGCTGCGCTTCCTATGGAAGTATTGCTGAAAGCTCAAGAGGAAATGCTGGATTGGCGAGGAACTGGCATGTCCGTCATGGAAGTGTCTCATCGATCGAGCGAATATGAGGCGATGCATAACGAGTCGCAGGAACTTTTTCGTAAGCTCGCAGGCATGGGACCTGAGTGGAAGATCCTTTTCATGACAGGTGGAGCCTCGACTCAGTTTTTCATGGTTCCCATGAACTATCTCTTTAGGGAACGCAAGGCAACCTATATTGTGACAGGACATTGGGGCAAGGCTGCTGTCAAAGAAGCAAAGCGTTTTGGATCCATAGATGTCATAAGCACCGAAAATGAGGATGGCAGCTTTACGCGAATTCCAAAGCAGGAAGAGCTAAGAATCGACCCTACATCAACCTATGTGCACATGACCAGCAACAACACAATCTATGGCTCTCAATGGCAATATTGGCCAGAGGTCGGTGGAGCGCCTCTTGTATGCGATATGTCCAGCGATATATTTTCTCGTCCATTTCCGGTCGATAAACTAGCGCTTATCTATGCAGGTGCTCAGAAGAATCTCGGTCCTTCGGGGGTAACATTAGTCGCCATTAGAGACGACTTCCTCTATCTTGCACAAGAGCAGTCCAAACTACCCACAATGCTTTCTTATCGCACTTTTTCGGAGAATAATTCGCTATATAATACACCACCATGCTTTTCGATATATATTCTGAATCTTACGCTAAAGTGGCTACTATATTCGATCGGTGGGCTCGAAAATATGCAGAAGATCAACGAAGAGAAGGCTCGAATTCTCTATGAGGCTATCGACTCATCAGAGGGTTTCTATAGAGGGCCAGTGGAAAAAGAATCTCGTTCCCAGATGAACGTTGTATTCCGACTCAAAACGCCCGAAATGGAAGATGCCTTCATCAAGCAGGCAAAATCAGCTGGAATTATTGGGATAAGGGGGCATCGTTCTACAGGCGGAATTAGATTCTCAATATATAATGCCAATCTTGTCGATAATATTAGAAAAGCTGTAGAATTTATGGAGGAGTTCCGGCTTATAAACCGCTGAATCCTGTTAGATTTCCAATGCAAGGGGCTGGTCTGGTCTAAGGATTCGTAGGCCAGCCTTTTTTATTCTCTA
>DMNL01000098.1 GCA_003452735.1 Spirochaetaceae bacterium | reverse complement strand
CCATAGCAAGACTGCGCAAATAGGCTTCAACGGCTTTTTCCGATGTCGGTTCCTGCAAATACCAGCTCAAGGCAAACTGTAAGGCTTCTTGGACATTTCCTGATTTTCTCAGGATGACAGCTACCATCTCCTTATCAA
Organism: Spirochaetaceae bacterium; assembly: GCA_003452735.1. Classification (GTDB taxonomy): domain Bacteria; phylum Spirochaetota; class Spirochaetia; order Treponematales; family Rectinemataceae; genus Rectinema. Next base: position 3,862 of record DMNL01000098.1, on the reverse strand, counting down.
GTGGAACACCTCCTGCTTCTTGGAGATATTTAGATGCCATAATCCAATCTTGATTGTTATAGTTTTCCATTACAAGGAATTGAAAGGCTTTGTCTTCTGCTTGTTTTCTCAATGCCTGCTCCAGCGGTGTCAGATTAGGCACTTCATTTTTTGTTATATCTAGTACTTTCTTTGCCAAATCAGCAGCTTCCAGATGTCGCTGCGCATCAGTCGACTCCTGAAGGACTCTAACAAGCTGTGCAAGTGCCACAGGATCCTGGGGATAATAGCTTACTGCAGTCCTGGCAAAACGCTCTGCATCGGTTTGACGTGAATTCTCCAGAGCATATTGGCTCTTTAGGATGAGCCAGGTTCTGTCCTTTGACGCAATCTTCGAAGCACTTTCTAGATTTTTCCAGGCTGAGGCATAGTCTCGCTTCTGCATTGCTGCATGCGCTATGGGAACTAACAAATCCGTCCTAGATGGATCTTCGTTGAGCGCCGCTATGAGCCAGGGCTCGGCATCGAGTATGTTGTTTAGATTATATAATGCAATTCCATATAATGATTTAAGATCGGCGCTAAAAGTATCTTGCTCTATTTCTGTTGTTTCTATATATCCGCCTCCAGCGGATACTCCTTTGTTTGAAGAAGGCTTTTTGTTATATCCATCTTGGGTTGATGTTTCTTTAGCGGATTCAACTAGAGCTATAGATATTATAGGATCGAGAATTTGCTTTGCTTTTTCGGGTTTACCTTGCGCTAGGTATGCTCGCGCAAGACCACAAGCTGACTTCTTTGATAGAGTATCGAGTTCGAGTGCTTTCTGGAATTCATCGGCGGCTTCGGCGTATTGCTTTGCCTCGAAAGCTATCTGACCTCTCACAAGCGATGGAACAGCTGAAATTCCGCCGAGGTCCTCTAGTCTAGAAATAGATGCAAGCGCTTGTGCCCTTATTTCGTTACGAGAGTCCCGAAAGAATGGCAAAGCAGAAATGAGTTCACTCATCAGCGAACAACTTCCATTCTCAAAAACCTTTGGAGTCTTTCCTGCGGAAGCGTCGGATAGTCCGGCCAAACATGTGATATATTTTTGATCGGCTCCCTTTGCTGCAGCTGGAATCTCGAAGACAGCATTTTTTGGGCCATACACAATAAGGCCAATGCTTTTTGCAATTGCATCTAGTGCTGCTTTGTCTGGTTCTGATAGATAAGGGGAAGCTTTGGTCTTAGAGCGCGCCTGAGCCAGGGAATGAGGAGTCGCAAGCACTATGAGTGTCTCAATATCCTTGGCTTCAGTTGAGATTTTTTTAAGCTGCTCTACATCGGTCTTTGGCAGATTTTGCTGTGCATAGCTCCAAGTGGGAGCCGAAAAGGACAATACCGATAATGCTGCTATCGTAAGGAGAAATATATATTTGATTTTCATCCAATACCAATATCGGCATTCCATGGCAAATTTTAATTTTAGCCTAATTGAGCTCGTGCTGCAAGAAAGATTTATGACTAAATTGCTATGCGCCCTTAGATCTTTTGATAATTATATTAACATGTCGCATGACTCTTGGGTTTTGAACATCTGCGCTAATATGTCGTGCGACCAGCGCTTGCCCAGAAAAAATGATGCATGATAATGTATCAAGAATGAAAAGTGCCAGGATAGGTGCATTTACAGCTCCACTCCTCATTTCGATTTTAATCGTCTTTTTCATGGGATTATGGGGTCTTAGAGTTTCCGGGATTACTTTTTCCAATCTAGGCGAATTTTCGATATCGAATAAATCTCTACGAAGAGAGCTTCGCGACGCTCTTCATGTCTTTAATTCTCCTCAGTTGAAGAATAGTGGCTATTACTCGATCCAGCGCATGCTTGCAGCCAAACGAATCAGCACCATTCTGATCAAAGATGGGCAAAAAGCGAGTGCTGCAAGATTTCTTTCTTCTCTTGCGGATGAGCATGATGATTATGAAGCTTGGTATCTTTTCGCAGCGGGGGCAATCTACGAGTCCATGGATAGTAGTCCTATTGCCCGCATTTTCTATGAGAGGATTCTCAAGAATCTACCCGATATGACTATAGATGGCCAGTCAATCCATAGGATATCTCTTATCAAGCTGCTCGAGGGCGATAGTCCGCCCGAGAAAAAAGCACATTGGTATGGAGAATTCATTAGACGCTTTCCCGAAGCCGAGGAAGTAGGTCCTTACCATTTTCTTCTTGCAAAAGAATACGAAAAGCTAGGACTTTGGCCGCAGGCTATCGAAGAATATCGCCAATTCTTGCCTTTTTTTGGAGTATCTGTTCCTGGATATCCCGATGCCCACGATTATGCGCGCAAAATGGTCGAATTCAACGATAGCCCCAAGGATTGGACATACCCCGATCTCAACGATCTTGTTGCTCGCATAAGAAAGGCGATTGCAGCACGTTCGGCCTCAGAGCTCAGAAAATATATGTCCAAGGCAGGGTTCTTTGCAATGTCCTGGTATAAGGAAGGAGGGGAAGAATCCAATTCCAATGTTCTTTTCAATTTTAGCAATTTTATGACCAGGGGCCCCATTTATGTTGCTCCCGCCCTAGATCCATCCTTCAACGAATCGGAAGCCTTTCTCCGCACGTCAGGATGGACAGGCTTGATTCCCGTATGGTATCTGTGCTTTCAAAAAGTCAACTTTCCAGCCGATCCCAATGTTCATGGCAACTGGGAATGGGCTGGTATCTACTTTGGAGAAAAAATGCAATGAAGAATATCAGATTTATCGGAATATTGTGTCTATTCTACATAGCGCTATCCTTGGCATCGGCAAAAGATATCGAAGGCGCTAATTCTTTCCAAGAAGCTAGTGAAGCTATTTCGAGCATTTCATCTACACTCGAGCCATCAGAAGAGCCACCACTCGAACCGCCAGAAGAGCTCGAGAGTACTTCCCTTGAAGAAACACAAGAGCCTCTCGACTTGAGCCAATTCCTGCCAGAGGTGCCAAGCGTCGAAGAACTCAGCCTAGAGGATAGAGCAAAGAGTCTTGAATATGATATTCCCATGCCCTGGGGTCATGAGCTTTTCGAGAAATATCGGCAGTATTACTTGAGTAACCAGGGTCGCAAAATTTTGCTCTCGACCATGGAAAAAGCCGTGCCATTTATGGATTATATTCAATCCAGAGTGACAGAATATGCTGTCCCTCAAGAGCTGGCATATCTGCCTGTAATTGAATCCGCATTCTCGCCCTTTGCGGTTTCGAAGAGCGGTGCAACTGGAATTTGGCAATTCATGAGTAATTCTATAAATGGCTATGGACTCACAATAACCGAGTGGGTGGATGAGCGCCGCGATTTTATGAAGAGCACAGATGCAGCACTCAACAAGCTTATGGATAATTACAAGGAACTCAAGGACTGGCCGCTTGCTATAGCTGCATATAATGCGGGCTTGGGTTCGCTGAGGCGCGCTATAAATGCCGCAGGCTCAAACTGCGATTTTTGGACAATCTACGATAAAGGTTTGGTTTCGCGACAGGCTTTGGACTATGTTCCTAAGTTTCTAGCAGTGGCATCGATTCTGCGTTATCCGGATCTCTATGGCTTAGAGCTACCATCGCCCAGCATTAAGTGGGAAACTATTTCTCTCGAGCAGCAGGTGGACATAAAACTTCTTGCTACAAAGGCTGAAATTCCGCTCGAAACTCTAAAGCTTGGAAATGCCGAATTGCACTATACAATCACACCGCCAGAAAACAGATATCTTCTCAAGATACCAGCCGATAAGTCGGACCAGGTAAAAGCCATTCTGGCGGATTCCAATGCCCCTCTTGTAAGATACGAAATATACAAGGTTAAGCAAGGTGACACTCTTACAGCCATATCAAAGCGCTACGGTATTTC
>DMNL01000016.1 GCA_003452735.1 Spirochaetaceae bacterium | reverse complement strand
CGGCGACAGAAGCATATTTGCCTATTAGCTTTCAGCCCACATTTGACAGGCGGCTTTTAGTGCATATTATTGGTACATCTTCTAATCTGTCTGCGAAGCCAAAGTCGTAGCGAAGCGTTGCATTACAGCCGGCAGGGAGGTGCTTAAGGTTGCCAAGATTCTTCTCATTTGAATAGCCTGTAGGGCCTGCTGTTGAAGGAAGATGGAAGCCGCAAGCGCCACGATCTTCATTATGGGTTATCCAAATGACATGGTGATCGAGCTCGGGTTTCTGCTGGCGCACCCAGCGAGCGGTTCCATCCTCATAGAGTAGAATCGAACCAGCCTCAGAAGCAATATCTCTATGGTTCAGGATTGCCACTAGTTCGGGTTCGTATTTCGCCTTCTTGTCTATTTGCTTGATAAGAGATGGATCGGCAAAAAGAGCTGCAGTTTTTTCTTCTCCATCAGCTCTGATAGTGACATGTGAAGAGTCAAAAGGTACCGTTGATAATATCTTTTCAGCCCCAGAAAAGGCGAAATTTATATGGGCCAAATACATATATTCCATAGTTTTAGAAGCAGGGTTATCGAGGAGCACTTCCATACTTGCCTGCGAGCCGTCCGCCGATATGCTTAGAGAGGGACTACAATGATATTCCGCTACAAAGGGCACTTTCCAGTGGATATGGCCACAAAGCGAAACAGGACTTTCTGAACCGTTTTCAGGCTCCATTTCAATCCATGCCTCGTCGAATTTCGCTACCGGCAATTCTCCATGATGGAGGTGAGTGTCCTCTGGCCCTGGGTTTCCCATTGCCGTCATTCCGCAGTGAATCAAGAATCCACCATAATTTTGCAAAAAATTCTTTCCATAAGATGGCTCTTCGATAAAACCTTCGAATTTGAGGCTTTTGCCATCGATGCTCCAATCCCATAGCTGCTGGCCTAGATATGGCAGCCAGATTAATTCGCCACGGCCTATCTTTATTCGTAGTGCCTCTACTCCAGTTCTATATCGGAATAGGCTCACGCAGAAGGATGGAGAAGCAAGAATCTCGCGCTCTTTCTCCGAGAACATATAAGGATCTAACTTCATTATGATGGGTTTGTTCTTTCTCATAGCCACAACCACCCCAAAGCCTCAATGCCGGAACAGATTATTTCATTGTCGGGATTCTCAGGGTGCTGTATGTTATGGATTATTCGCTTTATTTCGTGGTAAGGGTACATGCAGCTCTTTACTCCCGATTCGCTTACAGGATTGATGTCGAAGAACATATCTTTTACTAGATCGAAATCTTTTTCATTGTAATAGAGAATCTCATCTAGGAGGCGCTCCTTTTCTTCTGCCGTAGTTGCTTTCTCGTATTCTAGAGAAGCGAGCACCATGTCATAGATTACGCCATTTCTTCGTTCGGCATTTTCTATTCGCGCAAAATGTGGAATATACTCGGTAAGTCTAGCGTCTTTTTCCAGTTCGCGCTGGATTGCATGGATTTCTTCCAAAAGACCAGGATGCCTCAGCTTTGCCTGCATTATTAGTGGAATATCTGCTTCCGTGATTTTGTTTTTCTGGAAAGGGAAAGGCGTCGTATAAAGAGGCATTTGACTTTCGTGGATTGTGAGTATGCTTTTAAGCACTAGAAGGACTCTTTGTCCGAGCTCCTTTCCGAAACTTGCCTCGCAAGAACGACGGAAGAAGGTTTCTTTATCCATTCTAGAGCCCCATCCATAGTTCCCATGGGCCCATTGGAACATGAAAAGGCCATACCACTCGAACATGAAACCATTTATCCCACTGACTCCTTCTTCTGCACTGGTTATATGTTGTTCGATATCTCGCTCTATAACTTGAACGTTCGATTCGTCTTCATAGCGGATTATATTAGACTCGAACATGCGAAAAAGCCGCCCCATAGTGGAAGTGATGGAATTGGCTTCCGAATCTCTTCCCCAGATTCTCTCTTTGCCAAAAGCCTTTATCCACTTCTTGAATTCCGTAGGAGGCACATATAAGGCTGGCGCCCAAAATAGCACAACATCATCTGGCATACTTCTTACGCACTCTTCGAGAAATACAGGGTCTTTTTCGAGAGGAGGTTGTCTAAACGCACGAATGCCGATTACTGCTTGTGGGTTTATCTTTCGTATCTCTTTGTAGATCAGATTTAGAAGCCACATGTTGGCTTTATGTTTTGCTTCTCCTGGGGAAGCCGAGGTTTTGCCCCATCGCTCTGTGCATTTTTCGCAGTTGCAGAACCAGAAGCCTTCCTCGCTTTCTTCGAGAGTAAAACCATCGAAACCAAGTTGGGCGATTTTTCTCATGCTGGCAAGGATATAAGTGATGTTATCTTCATTGCTTAGACAAAGCGAGTCGAAGTCGTTCATAAAGTTCGAGCCGGCGGGCTTAATCATTCGCTTTTCTGGATGCTTAATGCTGTAAGCACCATTATAGGAATTTAGTCCGACATACGCGAATATCTTAAAATCGAATCTATGGGCAAGAGTAATAAAGTCAGCTAGAAAGTTTTGCTCGATATTGGGGTGAGAGTAATGGATAGTCAGCCACTGACTATTCTCTTTGTTCCAGATCTTTACAGGGATATCCTTGAAGACTGTTTCTGGGTATTCTTCGAAGTCGAATGGCCAATATCCATACATGACCATGTTCATTTGATTTATTTTGCAATCGATACAAGAATTGAGATACTTTACCCATTCTTCATAGCACCATAGTTGCATGTCAAAGCCCAGCCGACCATAGCCGGCATACCATGAAAATGTCGGAGCTACAGCGCGATGCTCGATCGAGGGCCAATCCGTTATTTCGCA
>DMNL01000066.1 GCA_003452735.1 Spirochaetaceae bacterium | reverse complement strand
GGTGCCTTCTGGATGTGCTGCCTGCCATTCCGCAATCCTTTTGTTTCTCAAGAATTTGGTTGCCACCGAGGGGAAAAGCTCTAGAAGTAGTTGTTCTTTTTCATTCAATGCAAGCAGAGTTCCACCTGCTTCTGGAACCGGTGGGTTATCTTGAGGCTTGTAGTTGCTTGTGTCATAAGGAACTTCTTCTCTTGTGCCACATATTTTATAGCGGAATTCAGGATCGACTGGCCATGGCGTCTTTCCATATAAACCGAGGATAAGGTCTTCGAAGTTTTTCGAGACGTTTTCGTACATGTCCTTTCCCTCGTGCAAGCTTATAACGCAGTTCACCGCCTGGACACCTACAATCTGACTGGTAGGAGTTACAAGCGGAGGGAGTCCAGCATCGAGCCGCACAGTTGGCACAAGATGAAGAACTTCATTGAGTAGATGTTCCAGCTTGGCTTCCTTGAGCTGAGTAAGCATGTTGGTATACATGCCGCCAGGTATCTGTGCGTGCCGAACGATCTCATCGGGCTCGGGGTAGGAAAACGCCTTTTCTATTTGCTGGCAAATTGCAAGAGATTTTTGGTACTTGCCTCCTACGGATGCTTCTATAGCGTCATCGAAAAGCTTAGAGAGCTCTGGCGAGAGACTATCCTTAGAGAGATCGAGTTCGGGCGGAAGTCTCTTGTACTGATCGAAAGCCGCAAGTTCGGCTCTGATTTTTCTTAGACTCTTGTCTATTCTTGCGACAGCAGCATTGTCGACATCTACGGAGAGGCCCAACCTGTCTGCAAAAATACGTATTATTTCATAAGCCGGAGCAGCGGGTCCTCCAGAGAAAGACAGAATTGCCGTATCTACAATGTCGACTCCATTGACCATAGCTGCAAGCAGACTTGCAACTCCGAAGCCTGGCGTGCAATGAGTATGAAGATCAATAGGAATCTCAAGTTCATTTTTTAGCGCTTTTATGAGATCAGCAGCCATGGTAGGGGTTATCAGTCCTGCCATATCTTTTATTGTGATCATATCGGCGCCGAGAGAAGCAAGCTCTTTTGATTTCTTGACATAATAATCTACTGTGAAAATCTTTGGCGGTATTTTCTTGCCAGAAAAAACCCCTTTTATTCTGTCGCTCAATGTAAAACGCGGATCGACAGTATAGCAGACAGCGCAATCTGCTAGGCCACCTGCCTCCTTTACAGCGCGGATCGAAGACTTCATATTGTCGATGTCGTTGAGGGCATCGAATATTCTCATGATATCTACGCCAGCTGCAATAGCATTCCTGCAAAATCCTTCGATTACAGAATCGGGATAGGGGTTATATCCAAATAGGTTGCGCCCACGGGATAGGGCTGTCAGTTTTGAGGCATTGCCAATTCCTTCCTTGATTGTAGCGAGTCTATCCCATGGATCTTCACCAAGAAATCTCATTACTGAATCAGGAACAGCGCCACCCCATACCTCCATAGCATAAAAATGACTCTGGCGATAATCATCCAGCACGGCCTTGACCTGCTTATTATTCATGCGTGTTGCAAATTGTGACTGCTGCCCATCGCGAAGTGTTAAATCGCGAATTTTTAAGTATTTCATCTTAAAAACTCCTGAAGTCTATTTGTATCTCAAATCGCTGGAAGCGACAAGTATCGGCAGCATATATGGTTTATGCAAGAATTGATAGATTTTGACAAAATCGGCAATAAACTGTAAAATAAAACAACGCCGTAATGCGTTCCTGCTTATATTTATCCTTTAAATTTTTTCTTTTTGAAGGAACATCTAAAGGAGCAATGCTCGGTCTGTTAGATTGAGTACGGCGATTATTGTTCAAGAGCAAAGAAATGGCTGATCCTCAAAAGAAATTTTTTCACATCGTCAGAGTAAAATACTGCAAAGGTTGCAACATCTGTGTGGCTCTCTGCCCAAAGAAGGTATTGGAGCTAAGAAACGAAAAGGTTTTTCCAGCTAGACCGGATGATTGCATCGGATGCAGAATGTGTGAACTCCGCTGTCCCGATTTTGCGATTGAAGTGCACCCTGTCGAAGATAAATCCAAATTCGAAACAAGCGTCAATCAGGTTGGATTGGGCTTAAAATCGGAGGCATCCCATGGCTGAAACTATAAAGCTTATGCAAGGAAACGAGGCATGCACCATGGCTGCTATAGCTGCGGGGCTACGATTCTATGCTGGTTATCCTATCACTCCTTCCACAGAGATAGCCGAGATGTGCTCGGAAGAGCTTCCAAAAGTGGGAGGCAAGTTCATTCAAATGGAAGATGAGATTGGCTCAATCTCAGCGTGCATTGGTGCTTCATTGACTGGCGCTAAAGCCATGACCGCTACTTCAGGTCCTGGCTTTTCATTGATGCAGGAAGCAATAGGCTATGCAGGCCTTTGCGAGATTCCTGTAGTTATAATCGATGTACAGCGTGTTGGTCCTTCCACCGGTATGCCAACAAGCCCAGCTCAGGGTGATGTAATGCAGGCCAGATGGGGCACACACGGAGATCATCCGATAATTGCATTAGCTCCTGGCAATGTAAAGGAGTGTTATGACTTAACATTCCGCGCTTTTGAGCTATCTGAGAAGTATCGTGTTCCGGTCATAGTCTTGATGGATGAAGTGATTGGGCATATGCGAGAAAAAGTTGTTCTACCCGATCCGTCAAGCTATGCGATTCCGCGAAGGCCAATGCCAGAGAGCCCAGAAGGCTATAAGCCATATGCAGCTGATCCGGACGGAGGTGTTCCGCCCATGGCTCCTTTTGGGACTGGTTATCGTTGGCACTGTACAGGTCTGACTCACGATGAAAATGGCGCTCCTACTAGTAAGCCTGCTATAGCAGGAGCACTTGCGCGCCGTCTAAATCTAAAGATCGAAAACAAAACCGAAGAGTTGGCAGACTATTTCGCAGAGGAGCTAGAGGGTTGCGATTTGGCTGTAGTATCCTTCGGATCTTCTGCAATGGCATCTCTTTCTGCAGTTAGGCGTGCTCGAAAAGAAGGCTATAAAGTAGGCATGCTTAGGCTCAAGACTATATGGCCTTTCCCCATTAAGACCGTAAAGTCTCTATTAGCGTCCGCTAAAAAAATTCTTGTGCCCGAGATGAATCTTGGTCAGCTTGCGCTTGAGATAGAAAGATCGGCTGCGTGCGAACAACCCGTGATAAGGCTCGGAAAAGCTAATGGAGAGCTTTTTCATCCAGATGAAGTCTTTGCAGCGATCAAGGAGGCACTCTAATGGCTGAATTTCTCTCTTACTTCCGTCAAGATCTACTTCCCCATATTTGGTGCCCAGGATGCGGAAATGGCACTGTTACTGGTGCCCTTGTGCGCGCGATTGATAAACTTGGGCTTGATAAAAACAACATGGTTATCGTATC
>DMNL01000145.1 GCA_003452735.1 Spirochaetaceae bacterium | reverse complement strand
ATAGAACAATTTTATGCCCAAAATGCCGACAATCTTTCTCGCTCTATCTTGCTAGCTCAAGCGCACGACAGATATGAAAGAAAAAAGCTATCAATCGAGACGAGATTGAATCACCTTGTATCTAAACAAAACGAGTATGAACAAGCCGAACGATTCCGCCAATTGGGAGATATTTTGCTAGCCGGATATTACACTGAGATACAAGGGAAAAAAGCATTTGCGCGTGCCTATGATTATTATGATAATAAAGAGATTCTTATCGAGATAAATCAAAATCTCAATCCTGCCAAAAATGCAGGCATCTATTACGAAAAATACCGAAAGGCTAAATCTAGCCTCGAAGAGATTCGTTCCGAAATTCAGCATTGGCAAAAAAGCCTTAATCAGTTGGACACTTGGCTCCATAGACTTGAGAATGAGACTAATCCCTTAATCATAGCAAAAATCCTACGAAAAGGCGGAACCGCTCGTTCGAAAGAGAAGCCTGCTTTTCCTTGTCAATATCTTGATTTTAGAGGCTGGAGAATTTTGATCGGTCGCTCAGGCAAAGAAAACGAAGATATCCTTCGGCATTTTGTGCGGGGTTCAGACTTATGGCTGCATGCACGGGATTATGCCGGCTCTTATGTATTTATCAAAGCTAAGAAAAACAAATCGATCCCCCCAGAAGTAATCCAATCTGCAGCAAAGCTTGCAATATACTACTCAAAAGCTCGAAAAAATGGTGGTGGTGATGTTCATACGACTTTTGTCAAAAATCTACGAAAGGTAAAAGATGGACCAATAGGCTTGGTTATTCCCTATTTAGAGAAAAATTTATATATTACTTTTACAGAGGCTGAAGTAAGGGAGATTTTTCAAGAATATCAAACTAAAGAGGAGAACTTAATATGAAGCGATCTATGATCTTTCTGGTTGCCTTATTTTTGCTACTGGCTAGTATTTCTATTCTATATGCATTGCCTAAAGATAAGATTGCAGTATCGGTCATTAGAGGCCCTTCTGGATTGAGCAGTGTATGGATGATGTCTGAACTTTCCAGAACAAGCCCTAATGAATTTGAGTTCATATCGGTTGCCAGCGCTGACATGGTAGTCGCAAAACTTCTAAATGGAGAAATAGACGCTGGTGTTTTACCTGTAAATGTAGCAGCTAAGCTCTACAATGCTGGGGCGCCCATCAGAGCTTTGGCAGTAGTGGGCAATGGTATGGTCAAATTCTTGACAACAGACCCCAAATTACAAAGCCTTACTGACTGCAAAGGTAAGACGATCTACATTGCAGGACAAAAAGCCACCCCTGATTATATCTTCCAATTCTTATGCGCCCAAAAAGGTTTGCAAATAGAAAGAGATTACACAGCAATCTATAGCCTAGCATATCCTGAGATAGCAGCAGGGCTTGCTAGCGGAAAGATATCTTATGCTGTATTGCCAGAACCATTTGCAACTCAAGCAATTCTTAAAAATCCAGCCATAATAGCACCCATAGACATCACAAAGGAATGGCAGATTGCTACAAATCAGACGGATTATCCCATGTCTCTCTTTGTCGCCAGAAAAGAACTAATTGAATTACATCCAGATAAAGCAAGAATATTGCTTGATTCGTATCGTGCTTCTGTCCAAAAAGCTATCGAGGATCCGCAGATGATAGCAAAGCTTGCAGAGAATTTAGATCTAGGCATTAGCGCTCAAGTGGCAATTATTGCCATCCCAAACTCTAATTTTGTATTTATTGAAGCTTCTCAATCAATCCAAAGCATTGAGGCTTTACTATCAGTATTCTTGAAATTCGATCCTACAAGCGTTGGCGGTGTGTTGCCTAGCCGATCATTCTATGCACAAATTAGGTGAACGCCGATTTATGCTGCTTAGATGGCAGCTATTGGGGATTATTTCGTTTCTCTTAATATGGGAAATAGGAGCTATTCTTGTAAAAAGCGATCTAATTCTGCCAAGTCCTGCTAGAGTTGCTACAGCCCTTTATATGCTTTCTGGAAAGAATACATTTTGGCTTTCAATAGGTGGTTCTTTCCTTAGGGTGCTCGAGGCATTCATTCTTAGCACTCTTATAGGCCTTGCTACTGGCATAATAAGCGGAATAAAGCCTCAAGCTCGAGCTTTTTTAAATCCATTAGTTGTAGCAATGCGAGCAACACCTGTTATGGCGTTGATATTAGTGGCTATGTTCTGGTTTCCGGCTTGGCAGGTACCTGTTTTTAGCGCAATTCTTATGGCATTTCCTGTAATGCATACTTCGACAGAAGCAGGTGTGCATGCGGTGGATCAAAAGCTTCTTCAGATGTCGAATTTTTTCCATGTTCCTTCATCATTGGTTTTTTGGCGTCTTCGTTTGCCATCTGCCCTTCCATATATCCTATCTGGAGCAAAAAATGCTCTTGGGCTCTCGTGGAAAGTAGTCGTCGCCGGAGAAGTTTTGAGTCAGCCACGTATGGCGTTGGGTACTGGTATGCAGGAAGCAAGACTTTCTATTGAAACGACTACGGTTTTTGCCTGGGCAATAATTACAATACTCCTTTGTGGTCTAAGCGAGTATTTATTCGGACTTCTAGCAGATGGATTAAGTGTACGATTTAGACAGTCTTCTCAAGAAGAAAATCAGGATCTAGGCTGACGATGAATATCAAGATAGAAAATCTAAAAAAAAGCTATGGATCTCTCGAAGTGCTCGAAGATGTAACCTTTTCTCTCGAAGAATCTTGTATAACCTTAATTATAGGGCCCAGCGGTTGCGGCAAGACGACTATCTTAAATATAATATCTGGGATTTCCCAAGCCGATAGCGGTTCTATTATTGGCATTGAAGGCCGTAAATTCTCCTATTGCTTTCAGGAGCCAAGGCTTCTCGGTTGGCTAAGCGCAGAAGATAACTTGCGATTTGCCTTGGGCTCTCTTTTGCAATCCTCTTCTAGAATATGCGATATAGAATTGAGAATCGAGCGCTTTTTACAAGAAGCCGGACTTTGGGAATTTAGGAAATTCAAGCCTAGCCAATTATCGGGAGGAATGCAAAAAAGGCTTGCTTTGGCAAGGGCTTTTGCTTTCCCAGCTGATATGCTTCTTTTAGACGAGGCCTTCTCGGAGGTTGATCTGAGAAAAAAAATCGAACTTATGGAGGATTTTCTCCATTTATGGAAAGATGAAAAGCCGACTGTTGTCATTGTAACACACGACATTCACGATGCATTATATCTAGCTGATAAAGTGATCGTATTGAGCCAGCGCCCTGCCCGGGTGGAAGGGACGATACAGATCGATATACCTCACGAAAAAAGGACTTTTACTTCTTCAGAACTCTATGGATATGAAATGGAGCTATATCGTCTCTTGGGATTCGATCGAACTATTTAAAACATTATTACAACATTCGAGAAGAGTACGAGCATCGAATGGCTTGTGCAGTAAAGTAACACCTGCGAATTGCTCAGTCTGATAGGACTCATATCCGGTCATGAAAATACATGCTTTCGCTTGACTATTTTTTTTCATCCTTTCCCATAATTCAGTTCCATATACGCCCGGCAGTACTATATCTGTGAGCAGAAGATCGAATTTGACCCTTTCAGCTTTAAGAATAGCTTCTCCAGCATTGATACAAGTATCAACAATAGCTCCTGCACTCTCTAGGATTCTTGTGCAGGCCTCCAATATTGATTCATCATCGTCAACAACAAGAATATGCCTTCCTTTTAATATATTATTAGGCGGATTGATCATAGAGAGCAGAGAGTATTCTTCTTGAGCCATGGGCTTGGTCGTAGTATCGGTTCCCATAAGGATTGGAAACCAGATCTTGATCGTAGTCCCTCTTCCCTTTTCGCTCTCAAGCTTAATGTAGCCGCCATTCATTTCGACGAGAGATTTAACAATAGACAATCCTAGACCTGTCCCTTGATTTTTTGCTTTAGTAGTAAAAAAAGGCTCGAATACTCTCTCTATATTCTGATTATCTATACCAGCTCCATTATCTTTAACTGCGATTAGAGCATAATCGCCTGGCTGCATCATGGCTTCTTTAGGATAAAACGCATCGTTCCCAAATTGGCTAAGCTGAATCGATATATGAGGATTCTCAGTCTTTTCAAGTGCATCTCTGGCATTCACAACAAGATTCAAAAGTATCTGTTCGAGATGTGATATATCCATGTTTACAACTAATGACTCTTCAGGAAGGCTTAGGGTAAGACTTATGTTCTCAGGGATAAGTCTCTTTAATATTTTATAAGTGTCGCCCATAACTTCTTTTAGATTGATTGGAGCGGGTGAATAAGGCTTGTGCTTGGAAAAGCCCAATAGTTGTCGCGTAAGTCCAGAAGCCCTCTTAACAACTCTATCTATTCCTCGGATATCTTCATGTGCTGGCGAATTATTAGGAATTTCGAGCTTAATCATTTCAAGAAATCCCATTATTGAAGTCAGAAAATTATTTAGATCATGAGCAACACCACTTGTTAGCCTTCCTATCTCCTCTCTCTTTTGTGACTGAAATAGTTCCTCCCTCAGCCTCCTAGATTCGGTGACATCCAAGAATTCACATAGAATTTGTGCACTGCTTCCTTCCTCCTCAAATTTAGAAAAGCTGCAGATGAAATCGCGCGATCTTTGTTCGAGGCTATCTATAATTCTATTTGTTTGAATTTCTCTCTGCAGAATATTGTTTTCTTCAAGGCTTTCGATTATCTCTCTCCAGATCATATCGCTGGGTAAGATATCCTTTACATTTTCGGCTTTTATTGGATTGGAAAAGCTAGATTCAAATACTCTATTTCTCTCTAGAATACTTCCTTCGATATCTGTGATGCATCTCGCTGATAGACTATAAGCAAAAAGATCTCTATATCGTCGCTCTCTATCTCTCAATTTTTTTTCCATCGATGAATGGTAGAGCGCAGTTTCGACATTGGCGATAAGCTCTCGTTTAGAAAATGGTTTTACAAGAATGCCAAGAGGCTGCGCTTCTCGTAGTTTTGCTGAAATACTTGTAACGCCATGGTCACTTACAACCAGACAGTATAGGCCAGTCTGTCTATGTATCCGTATTGCTGCGTCAATTATCTCAGGTTGATTATCTCCAATATCAATAATAAAAAGCTCATACTCGAGTCCATCAATATCCTGATATGCTTGCTCAATTTTTTCATAGATATCTGCCTCTGCCAGCCCTTCTTGTTCTATACTCTTTGCGATATCTAACGCTATTAGAATGTCGGATTCAAGAATGGCAATTTTTGGCATCTTGCAGGCCTCCTTGATTCCCTCTTGCTATGAATCGATTGTCTATGGAAGAAGCTTTTAAATAATTGTAGCACTATCGCTGGAAAACTCCAAATGGATAGTGCGTTCGAAATATCCGCTAAGCCTAGACTTGGCAGAAAATTCAAGGATAAATACCTTATTTTTTGGATCGAGCCGAAACTTGTAAACAGTTATAACATCGTTTTCACTAAGGCCTATTTCATCGGCTGCCTCTGCAGGGCATACCCATTGTACAGAATAGAGGCCCCCTACTTTTTCCGAGTCCTTAAGCTGAATAAGCCTAGCCCCGAAAAGTCCCTCAAGTATTGAATTCTTGTGAATTCTGTCCCATGCAGGTATCAAGGAGGCACCATCGGTAGAGCTTATTTGTCTCAATCTCCTGACAGGTTGAAAGTCGCGCTGCGCTTCCAAAAAACATAGTGCGCCTTTCGGAACAGAAGCGAGTTGAAATTGAATCGAAGCTATGTCCTTTGAAACCTTTCCATTTATAGATTTAAGAATATCACCTGCTCTAAATGCAGAAAGAGACGGATCGAGGTCAGCAAGAACTAGCGGACTCTGACCACTGCCTTTCCCCATAATAAGTCCAAGTCTGGCATGGACAACTTCCTTTCCCTCGAATAGGGAGGGAAGAGACAATGAAATCCATTGGACGGGCAGTGCGAAGTTTATATTCTGAAATGATGGCAATCCAGCAAAGACCATGCCTACTAACACTCCATTTTCAGAAAAGAGCGGGCTTCCTGAATTACCTTGATTGACTGGAACATCGATCTGAGCCGCTTCGCCAAAGGAAATGATTTTTCTGCTCAATGAACTGACAACACCAGCCGTAATACTATTTTCAAGACCTATAGGCGAGCCGACGGCAAAGACACGATCTCCTGCATGGAATCTCATTCCTGGAGGAGGCAGCAAAATACTACAACGAGCATATTCTGTGGACTTAATAAGCGCCAAATCCAATTCTTCATCCAAGCTAAGGACTTTTGCAGGTACTCTTATCTGAGGATTATCGGAAGGCCTAATACTGATTCGCGAATATCCTTTGTATGTAGGATCAATCTCGCTCTGAACAACATGATAGTTTGTTAGGTATAATCCTTCAGAAATTTGAAATGCTGTGCCAAGCACACGATCCGGAATGCTGTATCCGCCTTGAACCTTGAATCCGCGGTCCACATATACTGTGACCACGCTCGATACCGCATCTGCCAACCAATCTTGACTGGAAGTCTGGATAGCCGGAGAGAAATCGATCCGACCAGACGAGAGCGATTCAAACCAGGCTTCCGCATTGAGATCATTATTCTCTTTAGCCCTGGTAGCCCAAGTAGCAAAATATTCTTTTGGATCTCTTGCGTCTATAAGAACTTTCAGGTCTTCTATAGAAAAAGCCGTATCTTTAATGAAAGAATCTTCTCCCTGCTCTCCCAGGTAAGCCATCGATAGCACTGCCTTCCCTGTAACATAACCATATTCTTTGAATTTGTTCTCGGCTTCCCAGAGAGCAAGCTGCAGTCTCATTGCTGGCGATGCTATAATCGAAAGCTCTTCCGATACCATTTTTCTAAGAGAATCATAAAAAGATACATATTGAACTAAAGAAGAAGCAGAAAAAGAGAGCCGACGAGCCGCAAGAATGTCCTGGTCTGCAACAGCTTTTCTAAAGAGGATATTGATATTATCTATAGCTTTACTAAAAAGCACAAATCCTTTCTCGCCGATTATGCTAGCCTCAAAAGATTGATTTTTTTCTCGTTGCTGTTCGAATAGATTTGAGATAACAGCGATACATTGTTCAGGATCAGTATCTACAAGCAGATCCAAACGAGCAATAATTGCCTCTTCAGAGGAATTGATATTTAACTCATTCTTGGGCATGGATGAACAGCTGCTTTGAATTATTGCCACACTTAAGGATAAAAAAAGAACAAGAATAGCAGCTTGCCGTGTTTTCATTCAATTCCTCAACATGGTGCGATCCCCTCTTCCAAGAGTAGTTTACCCTCAGGCAAGCCTAGAAGCTCTCTTACTTCTTTATCTTCCAGGGTTTCAACTTGCATAAGCTCATCTGCAAGTTTAACTAGTCGATCCTTTTCTCGCTTTAGAATATTGGTTGCCTTTTCCAATGCAGAATCAAGGATTCCTTGTATGGCCGCATCTATCTTTTGGGCTGTAGCTTCTGAATAATCCTTGTGTTGCGCTATTTCACGTCCTAGAAAAATTGGCTCTTCGTCCTCTCCAAGAGAGATTGGACCAATATCCTTCGCCATTCCCCACTCGCGCACCATCTTTTGGGCAATTTCTGTGGCCTGCTTGATATCCTGTGCCGCTCCTGTAGTGGTCTCTCCATAAATAATTTTTTCTGCTGCATATCCGCCATAAGAAATCACGATGCGATCGTAAAGCCATCCATAAGTTCTTGAGTATGTATCCTTATCTGGCAATGATAAAGCCAAGCCCAGAGCTCTTCCCCGAGGAACGATAGTCACCTTATGAAGCGAATCCGCATGTGCAAGAAAATAATGCAGAAGTGCATGCCCCGATTCATGGATCGCGGTGGCACGTTTTTCTTCATCCGCAATCACCAAGCTTTTTCGTGCTACACCCATCAATATCTTGTCTCGCGCATCTTCGAAATCGTCCATCTCAACCGCTTCTTTGTTTTTGCGGATAGCAAAGAGAGCGGCTTCGTTAACCAGGTTAGCAAGATCGGCTCCAGAAGTTCCAGGGGTAGCACGAGATAGTTTCTCTACATCTACATCACCAGAAGTTGGAATCTGGCGCATGTGTATTTTAAGAATCTCGGTTCTCTCATTTACATCGGGCATTGCAACTACAACTTGTCTATCGAAGCGACCTGGTCTCAACAATGCAGGGTCTAGAACATCGGGCCTATTGGTGGCTGCCAAAACAATGACTCCATCCTTTGTATCAAATCCGTCCATTTCAACAAGCATTTGATTCAAAGTCTGTTCTCTTTCGTCATGTCCTCCCCCAAGTCCAGAACCTCGAGTTCTGCCTACCGCGTCGAGCTCATCTATGAAGATTATACAAGGAGCATGCTTTCGACCTTGTTCAAAGAGGTCACGAACACGGCTAGCACCAACACCGACGAACATTTCGACGAAATCTGAACCCGACATATGGAAAAATGGCACATTTGCTTCACCAGCTGTAGCCTTTGCTATGAGCGTCTTGCCTGTCCCCGGCATACCCACTAGAAGGACTCCTTTGGGTATCTTAGCGCCCATCTTTAGGAACTTATTGGGATTCTTGAGAAAATCGACTACCTCCATAAGTTCATACTTGGCTTCCTTTTGCCCAGCAACATCTTCAAAGGTGATCTTTTTATTGGAATCGCTATACATTTTTGCCCGGCTTTTCCCAAAACTGAACGCCTTGTTGTTGCCCTGCACTTGCTTCATCATTATCCATATCATGATAAAGCCAAATATCCATGGCGTGAGTTCGAACAGTATCTGGAAAGGACTTGTGCCGCTTATCGCTCCGGTTACGCTTACTCCCTTTTCTTCAAGCTTAGCCATCAGCTCAGCGTCAAAATAAGGTATTCTCGTGGTGAAAGGCATTTCTGCCCCACCCTTGCCCTTTAGTACTCCCTCTATGTCCCTCTGATCGACGATCTTGATGGATTTGACTTCTCCAAGTTCAAGATAAGACAAAAACGAAGAATAAGAAATCTCTCGCGAATTCTCGCTTTGTCCAAAGAATAGAAAGACCGCTAATAGGACAATTATAGAAAAAAACAGGACAAGAGCCGCTCTATTGCCTTTGGGAGCGATGGGCAGATCGGGCTTATTCCCATTTCTATTATCGTTTTGATCAGGCATTTATCTAAAAATCTCCTTTCATCGATAGCAAAATATACATTATTTTTCTCTTTTCGCACAGCAACTGTGGAGGATAGTATGATTTTATATTTAATTTGCCATCAAAAGTCATTAAAAGAATCGCCGCAATCCCATATTCATCTTCTAGAATAGTAATAATATGCTTTGATTCAGAAGAAATCTTCTGCTTTTTAAAAATTGCATCCAAGTCTTTCGAGAAAGTTCCATGGCTTATAGTTTCACCTTCCTTTCGATTTCGAAATACAAATGGAAAGGAAAGCGGAATCGATAGGTATATAAAATCCTCTTTGTCTATTGCAGCAATATTTGAAGAAGGATCGTACTTGCTTTGAGATACGACGATTCTGAATGGCCCACATTCGTATTGACCCGGCTCTCTTACTTTTAGAAAGAATTCATCTAGCTTCCATAAATCCTTTAGATGCGAAATACTTCGATCTAAAAATGCAGAAGAAGAATCCGCTTTTCCGATATACTTGACAACTCCACAAGAGAGATCGAATTGACATCTTCCTGCTTCGATTCTAGGTGCCCTTTTTAGAATTGCATGCTCAAGGGATCGCAACACGCCTTGATTGACAATATCTTCTAACCCTAGCTGCATGAGAAAGAGCCTTAGGATCTCCCTGCGCACCAAAGCTTCTTCCTTTTTAAATAAGGTTTGATCCAGTATGGCATCCTTGCCGCGACCTCTCACCATTGTTGGCATACGCTGGCGAGCGATTGAAGTAACAAGAGATTTTAATTCCTGAGCTTGCAGCTGATAAGATTCGATTGAAGATCTCCAGGAAGGAAATCTTGTGTCGAGTAAAGGGATGAGCTCATGTCTAATTCTATTTCTCAAAAAAGAGTTGTCTCTATTTGTCGAATCCTCTGACCATTCGAGGCTATTTTCTCTTGCAAATGCTTCTAGCTCGTAGCGTCTAAAACTCAAAAGGGGGCGAATAATATAAATGTCTTTTGTACTATCGACTAATCTTGACTGCAAAATACCACCGAGAGCCTCAAGGCGCCCCCCGCGAAGAAGACGCAAGAAAAAGGTTTCAGCTTGATCATCGGCTTGATGAGCAGTGGCTATTGTCGAGATACCAAATCTTTGAGCTGTCCTTATAAGAGCATGATATCGATATTGCCTTGCTGCTGCTTCGACGCCACACTTTGTCCTATGTGCATACTCAGAAATAGCACCTTGCCTAATATTAACTATGGTCAGAGGAATATTCATATCTCTGCATGTTTTTTGCAGAATTATCTTCTCTTTTTCAAGCTCTTCCTTTGGACGAATATTGTGACATACATGGATGGCTCTTATATTCTCATGCCCAATAATACGAACGAGAATGCTGAGAAGAACACTTGAGTCGAGTCCTCCTGAAAAGGCAATTGCCAATGGCTTATGAAAATCCACATGCATATCCAGGAGGACTTTCTTGACTTTGTATTCGAGGGTTTTCATTCTCTTTGCCTTGCTTGGGTTTGCCTCTGGGTACCCTAGCATCTTGTCTTATGAATATACAAGCCTAGTAATAAAAAGCCCAGCATTCCAGCCTCTTAAGCTGGAACGCTGGACTATTAAGACAAAATTGAGATATTGAAAAGTTATTTATGCACTGCTTCACTTGTCGTTTCTGCAGATTCTTGCTCTGTAGGCGCAACAGCTTCTTCGACTGCTTCAGCTTCGACCTCGGATGGATTTTCAGGCTCTCCGTGTGCAAACTTTATGATCGCAAAGACGGTATCGGGGTTAGTGATTAGCTTTACTCCTTCAGGTAAAGCAATTTCTCTCAGGTGAAGGGCATGATTCGCTTCAAGATCTGTAATATCTACTTCGATCTTTTCTGGAAGATGATCGGAATCGCACTCAACTTCAATCTCATGAATTGAATGTTCCAAAATTCCTCCATCTTTGACACCTTTGGCTGTTCCATTCAGGTGAAGAGGCACTCTGACACGAATCTTTCTATCATGCCTCAAGAGATTAAAATCGATGTGGAGGATATCACCAGAAATTGTTTCTTTTTGGATCTCCTTCAATAAAGCAGCAAATCTTTTGCCTTCCAAATCTAGATCGATGATCATACTCTCGGTGATACGTTTTGCAACATTGGTAAATTCCTTGCCTTCGAGAAAAACCGAGATTGGCTCAATCCCTTTGCCATATATCTGAGCGGGCAATCTACATTTTTTGCGTTCTTGCCTGAGCTCTCCTTTAGTAAGTTTTCCTCTCGGGGAGACTCTCAATGCAATATGTTCCATATTTTTCTACTCCTTGACCTATATGCCTTTTCCTGGGACGGCAGGATTCGAACCTGCGCATGCCGGAACCAAAATCCGGAGGCTTACCGCTTGCCTACGTCCCAATAAAAAGAATTCATTGCAATATACGAGGAAATTGAAAAAATGTGAAGGTGTCAGTCAAATTCAGGCACTGAAGTATCGCTTGGCGCATTAGAATTATATGCAGCGAGAATTTTTTCCTGTAATTTCGATCGGAAATCAGGACAAATAGGATGTGCTATATCCTTGTATTCTCCTGTTTTTGTCCGCCTACTAGGCATAGCAATGAACATGCCGCTTTTACCTTCGATTATTTTTACATTGTGAACAACAAAGCATTCATCGAAGGTCACTGTTACATAGGCTTTGAGTTTTCCTTCAGCACTTACCTTCCGGATACGGATGTCAGTCACTTCCATGGCAGGAACGCTCCTTGTCTGACCTTGTATCTACGTTGCAAGCTTGAATATAACTTACAATCATGCTTCGCGCAAGCGGTGCTACAGAAAAAATGCTAGCAATAGTACACAATCCTGATTTTTCGGCTTCTTTGAGCAAAGTCCTGCATTCTTCGGCAGCTGTATCAGCTTCTCTCATAGACTTGAATACTCCATACATTGCCGATCCAGAACCAGTAAGGCTTGTACAGATTGCGCCATTTTTCATAAGAAACTGTGACCATTCTTTATATTCTCTATGTTGTTTTTCCATTACTGGCTGAAAATCGTTCTCTAGATACCAATTTACAATAGGACCATGATACCATTGTTTCAACTTCTCATCCGAAGAGCAGACACAATGGACCGATTCGCTTTCGCGAAATTCAGTTGCGGGTGGAATCCAAGAAATATCATTGCAGCGCAGAACATCTAAAAGCCTATAAGCATCTTGAGTAGAAGAAGACCATGAAGGTAGTAAAATTACTATTCCAAAATCGGTTCTGGGATCTATTAGGTTTATCAACTCGCCTCGTCCCCTAACAATAGCCGCACCTCCATACAAAAAGAAAGGAACATCGCTCCCGATCCTTATTGAAATGCTGGTTAGTTCTTTTTTTGAGAACTGCATGCTAAAAAGCTCGTTTAAGCCGCAGAGTGTAGCCGCAGCATCAGCACTGGCTGCACCCAAGCCTGCTTGTGCAGGAATTCCTTTTTTAACTTGGATATATACACCATTTTGGCTAATAATTCCATCGGAAGCTTTATCGAATTCGATCGCTGCTCTATATACACTTGATAAGTTTATAGGGCATCCAAAGTCACCTTCTATGGTCACTCTCTCTTTATTATTCTTTTTGCCCGTGGATATCAAAATGGTATCAGATAAACTTACATTCTGAAATATGCTTTCTATATCGTGGTATCCTGAGATTCTTCTCTGAAAGATTTTGAGTCCGATATTGATTTTTGCAAAAGCTTTGATTTCGAGTGCGTACATTATCGATTATATTATATATGATAACTTTTTTGATTAAAAGCTCTCCAAAAAGAAATGTTTTTTGTAATTTTTCCTTGACATATTTTCATTTGACCTATAAATTTTGCCATGCCTCTGTATTGACGCACTGGCCGTTTCTCGTAATAGTACATCTGCTTCAATGCAAAGAGAATATTTATGGGAGGAGCGCACTATGAACCATAAAATTACAATGACCGCCGATACGCAGGAAGAATTCGAATTGATCACTCTTACCAACGGCGATTCTGCCGATACCATATATTCGCTTAGACCTACTGTGCGATTCGATGGCGCCTACGATGATGAATTCGACTATGATAGCGATGATGATGATGAGTTTGAAGACGAAGAAGATCTAGAAGATGAAGATGACTTGGAAGAGGATGAGGAATTCGAGGACGAGGAAGATATCGATGAAGATTTCGACGAAGATGAGGACCTAGATGAGGATGAGGAACTCGAGGACGATGATTTCGAAGACGAAGATTTTGATTATGATGATGACACTGACGAATAAGACAACGGTGTTATAGATTGAAAAGGCGCGGCTAAAACCGCGCCTTTTCAATACCTTGCTCATACCTAAGATTATTGAGACTATTCCAGATTTAGATTCCGTTTCCACGGAAAGTGACTGCAAAGCGAGGTGCATTGAACCAAAGCGATTCTAGATCATAGAACTCCCTAGCTTCGGCGCTCATGATATTTATTATCACATCCTGGGCATCCATTAGCAGCCAGCACTGATCGTCGGTAACTTCAGGCCTATTGAGAAGATCTATTTTTTCGGAATCTAGAAATTCCTCAATATGCTTTTGAAGTCCCCGCATATGAGTGGAACTTGTGCTTGTCGCTAGTACAAAATAATCAGCCCATCCAGCTATCTCATGAACATCCATTACGAGAACATTGAGCGCTTTATGCTGCGCTAGAATCTCAGCACTCTGATATGCAAACGCCTTACTGTCCAATACAGTACCTCCCATTGAAATCTTTTCCCAATATTATAGTGATATTGGCTTTTTGAAGCCCGGGCAAAGCTGAAGCGTCGCCAAAATTCCTACAGTTTATGATATTTGCAACCTGTTGAAGCGCCGCCTTATCCCCATCATTGTCGTACATAATTGTCTTTGCATAATCGAAACTTGGTGCATTGCCTACCGATACGACTTTATAGCCATAGCTTTCGAAGAGAATCGAGGCTGTATTTGCAAGCCCTTTTTCTCCACAGCCATTTAGTATGTCTATTGTCACAACCGTCTTCTGAGACGCTTCATTTTCTTCTACGCCCAGCGCTTTTGCTGTCTGACTCACCACATCCCGAGCAAGCTCTCCATCATAATATGGAAATAGAAGACGACGCTCCTCAAAGCTCCTAAAAGATCCAGAAATGAATTGTGTGATTATCATATCATAATCAATCTGAGCTAAGTGCTTAAAAATACTCACGCGAGTTGCAAGACTGAAATTGCTTTTTGGTTTTGATGCGATCAAACGAATATTATTATTCTTATTGAAGGCTGTCGACTCATCAGCAAGTTTTCCCAGCATGTTTATAAGCAACCTTTGTTTGCGGCTGATCTCCTCGGAATAGGAGTCTGTGGCTAAGGCATAAAGAAGGTATTGGTTTGTCTTATCCCCATCTAGCACTACTGCACCTCCAGGAAGAGACACTCCTTTTAGTGAGTCACTCTCTATCACCGTCTCGGGGATAAACATCTGAATTCCTTCCAGCAGATCTATTGTCTGGCAAAGGCTCACTTCATCGTAGACAAACCAGCCATCAATTGGGTACTTAAGATAATCGCTTATTTCTTTGACGAATTTACTGGGATTTCGAGAATCATAGACAGTGTCGATGCTGCTCATTTTATTTGCACTTTTTAGTATGATGCCCATAGTGCTTGGAATATCCATAATGGCAGCCTTGCGCCTCGACGGATACCAAATTAAAAGTTGATTAGAAACAGGTTTTTTATCACTCTCAAAAATGAAGAGTATAGCCATAGGCTGGTCTTTCTTGATAATGCTCTCGACAGTTCCCTTCTCTGTGAGCTTGACAACAAAGAAAAGCCCTATTGCTACAACGATTAGAATCACTAAAAGTGGTAGAGAGCTTCGTTTTAAAATTTTTGATTTCGAGTCGCTCATAATTTTGGCATCCTGCTATATATCTCGGCAGTGTATGGGCAAAGCGGTCTCCCAGATTCGGAGAACCATTTTACAACTGAAGTAAGCGTATATGCAAAAAGCGAATCAAGGTCTAGAGTCTGCATTTTTTCATCGGCATCGGCTGCCCGATTGCGAAGCGGTTCGAGTTTATCGGCAATGTATACAATCTTAGCAAGAGGGGACATTGCATCATCTGCAATGCTATGCAATGCCACAGCTTCCAATATCG
>DMNL01000157.1 GCA_003452735.1 Spirochaetaceae bacterium | reverse complement strand
GTTCGCAGTAAGCTGTAAGTGGCACTACATCCGTTGCGGTCTCCAGGAGAAGTCGAGCAGTCTGATTGAAAATTTCGCGACGAAAATTTAATAACAGTGTGGGGAAAATGAAACAAAGTCCTCTCAATTCGCTTTCATCTTTTGTGAGATATGCTACACGCTCATCGAAAAATGCCGCTTCGTCGACGATCCAGGTGCCTACTTCAGGATTTTCAGCTATGAGCACTTCGAGCCCAAAAGAGTCTTTTGCAGCACCTATTCTATTTCCGCATCTTTCGTAACCTCCCCTATATGCCAATGCATCATCAGGATAATCGGGGAAACGACTCTTATCTAAAGCAGAGCGGACTATAAAAACATTCCTTCGATCGACATTGGCCATGCTTGTCAATCTTCTTACATCTCCCTTTTTTTTAAGCGCTACACGGCTGTCTCGCCAAACACGTGCAGCAAATTCAGTTTTGCCTGAACCCATCGGGCCAATTACAAGGATGCGCTTGTTTGCCGTAATAAAATCGTGATGCTTAGCCATTGCATGGATATTTAACAGCGGAAAGCCAAGGCTTTTCAGGAATTCGCCTGTCTCATCGATGTTGTTCATAGTTCTTCCTGGTCTTTCAGTTTATCTCAATGAAATGTATGAGCTTGATACCTTTGCCACATTGGGGCTTATGCTAGGATTGCCAAAGTGAAGGTATTTATAAGGGTGTATGTCAAGGGCATTCTGATACCATCCTTGGATGAAATCGATATCAATCACAGATGCTGCGAAGTTATGATATATTGGTAGACAAGCTGCGCCCTGGAGCAGCTCGGTTTCTGCTTTAGCCAGAATACTCATGCGCTTTTCATCGCTAGCATCGTAAGACTGTATCATGAAGTCCATGAAAACCGAATCATTATAACCTGCGATATTGAGGGGCGCGTCGCTAGTCCACATCTGAAGGAAAGCTTCCGGGTCTGCGAAGTCGCCGATCCAGGTTTCATGAGCTATAGTAAAGGATGAAGCCTCCGACCTGTTGCCTATGCTCTCATAATAGGATGAAGGTTGCATTGGCTTTAGAGTTACTTTTACATCGAGCGCTTTTTCCCACTCAGTCTTAAAAGTATTGGCGATAGAACGCGGTCTTTCATAATCTGCAAATGCTATGATTATTTCGGGAAGGCCTTGGCCCTTGGGGTATCCGGACTCTTCGAGAAGCTTCATAGCTTCCGTGCTATCAGTTTTTTCTATTCCTTTGGTCTTGGAGTAACCAGGCAAGGGGAGTACCAGAGTCTTCGCAGGAAGCATATAGAATTCGCTTGAGCGGATACTATCCCAAGGTAGAAGAAGAGCAAGAGCTCGCCTTACTCTCTTGTCATTCCAGGGCTCTGAACGACAGTTGAAAAACCAATAATGAGTCGAATACATAGGAGAAATCTGAATCGCTGTTTGAAGGAGCACCTTGTCATAATTCCCGGGTCCATCGAGCCAGTGGACATATCCAGTATTGAAAAGGGAAGTAGCTAGTTCATCGTCGTCTGTAAACATCATTCTAAGTTTTGGAATACTCACATTTTTGGAGTCCCAGTAAGCTTCGTTCTTTTCAAGAATAAGCTCTGTATCTGTCATACTTACTGGCTTATAGGGGCCGCTGACAGGGTAGGGAATTGCGTTTCTCCAATCTCCTGCATCTATCATCGATGGATGAATTACAGAGAAAGATTGATGGCAAAGGAGCCTTGTAAAGTAAGCGACAGGTCGCACAAGCGTTATTTCGAGCGTATTAGGGGAAGCTGCCTTGATTCCAACATGCTCTGGATTCTTATCCAAGCCCATGCGATATTGTTTTGCTCCCTCGATTATATCGAAGAAAGTTGCATATTCAGCGTTTATGTCTAGCATTCTAAACCATGAACGCACAAAGTCTTCAGCAGTGATGGGTGAGCCATCGGACCAGAGAGCATTGTCTCGAATGGTAAAGCGATATAGTTTCTTATCCACTGAGCGTTCCCAGTTCTGGGCTAGGGCACGCATTGGTTCGAGAGTGTTGGGATCATAGTTGAAAAGACCCTCATATATAGCTGTGTGGATCTGAGCTTCATTCGAGAAGATAGCCTTCTGAGGATCTAGTTCTGGCAGTTGAGAGCCATATACTGTCACGAATTCCGTTTCTTGCATCTGAGCAGCAAGAGGCAAAAAAGCTAGGGCTAAAAAAGATACAACCAGAAAAAGCCTTGAGTTCATAGAACTAATTATGCAATATAATAGTTTGGAAGGCAATAAACATGGGAATTGAAAAAGAATTTATCCCGGAGCGGCTAATTGTTGGAGTGCTTTCTTCGGATACGGAAGCGGAAATAGCTGCTCTCGATGCAATGATAGGACTGTATGGACCGCTTTGCTTCCAATCAAGCAAAGAGTCTTTTTTGTGGACAAAATACTACTGTCCGGAAATGGGAGAAAATATCTTACGATCTTACTGGGCTTTTAGAGAGCTGATAGATCCTTCCAAACTATCGATGATCAAGCGCGCTACCGACGCTATAGAGCTAAGGCTTGCAAAAAATAGCTGCAGGTTGGTCAATCTCGATCCAGGCATACTCGGGACCGCTCGATTCTGTCTAGCCACAACCAAAGACCGTTCCCACCGTATCCCCCTCTCGGATGGAATCTATGCAGAATTGACCTTGATCTTTGAGCACGGAGAATTCAAAGCGCTTCCATGGACCTATCCTGATTGGGCTTCGGAGCCAGTTAGGAAAATGATGT
>DMNL01000095.1 GCA_003452735.1 Spirochaetaceae bacterium | reverse complement strand
TTCTAGCGATATCTTGTGCTCGCACCTTACTCCATAACGAAAAAAATCCTCGATTAGGAAAAGAGTCTCCAAAATCTGTCGGGCTTCAGCGTCTGTGTATGTGCTTTCATTGTATGTGCTTTCATTCTCATTCAAAGCTTTTTCGCTCATAGCTAAATCAAATCCTCGTTCAAGCCAGAATTCCATAGACGACTATGTCCGACTATGACCCTAGGGTTCTCAAAATCTAGACTCATTATCGTCTATTTGTATATTCTCATTCGATATCGAGCTCAATAACCGCTGTTTCCTTAAAGCGAGGACAAGCAATGGCTATTCTGATCTTTCCTTTTTTTGCTTTGCTGGATATCCAAAACGCGCTAACTCCACTTATCAGAGACCTCTGGGCTGGTCCGAGGAGGCTTGCCGGCCCTTTAATTTCGATAGAGTAAGGTTCGAATAGAAAAGGTACAATATTCCCATATTGATCCAGGGCTTTTACAACAATGCGAGTGCTTGGCCACTCCTCTTCTGTAAGGCCTCCAACCCATGGCGTGTCTGACTCTATAGAGAGCTTTTGTGCGGAGCTATCTGCGCCAAAGCTGCGCTCGACCACTTCCTTGCCATTTAAAATGCCCACTATGCGTATCTTTTCATCCGATGCTCCCCAGTTCATACCATAACGAAGAACAAGTTCTTCAATATCTTGAATACTGAGCTTGTGCCTTCGCATAAAAAGCCCCATTCTCAGTTTGTCCCAGAGATCAAGGCTGCTTTCGCCCAAAGACATTGCTTTACCAGCCAGTTTTCGAAAAAGACGAAGATCGTTTCGGGGCCAACCCTCAGCTTCAAGCAATGCTCCTATCAGATCATCGATTACTATAGGTGGATGGGGAAGGTTCGCAAAATGTATTTTATCGGGAAAGAAACGAGCAACAAAACCTCCCGATCTATAGACATCTATGGCATCGCAGTTGGTAAAGACATGGATAGGCAAAAGATGAGAAGCATTCCTCTCGCCCTTGGCAAATATTGAAGCTGGCTCTAGGACAATGCGCTCTGAGGGCGAGATTTGACTGCTATAGAAGAGACCTGCGTATTTTGGTATCCGGAAAGCATCGGCTACTCCATGGTAACAAATTCTATCTCCGGAACCAAAGTCTTTGTGAGTATGATAGTCAAAAGCGCACCAGCCGATGCATCCCGCAACGCGCGAATTGCCCATGGCAGTATCGAGAATATGTGCATGGCGCAGCGCATGCTCAACAAGACGTTCTTCCTGATCGAAGCGTTTTGTGGGAAACATGTGTCCTGTATGTTCGGTTATGAGATAGGGTGCCCGTTTTCGGTATTTCGGAAGCACTTTCGCAGGCTCCGAGATATACATCGTCCCTTTGCCATCATAGATGAAGTCGTTGAAGGTATAGACATCTTCCAAGAGTTCGCTGCGGGCTTGACATCGAACACCTCCTGTCTGGCGATATGGATCGAGCCTGCGGGCGAGCTCGTTGGTTCTGGCATAGAACTCATGATTGTCCTTGGATTCGTTGATACGTACTCCCCATAAAACGATACTCGGATGGTTCCGATCGCGGACTATCATATCTTCAAGGTCGTGCAAAGCCTGTTCCTGCCATTCCCTGCCCCCTATATGCTGCCAACCCGGAAGTTCTTCGAAAACCAAAAGGCCAAGCTCATCGCAGGCATCGAGAAAATGGGGCGATTGAGGATAATGACTTGTGCGCACGATTATGCACCCCAGTTCTTCTTTGAGTATCTCGGCATCGCGCCTTTGGCCATCTGGGCCCATGGCATAGCCGATATATGGATATTCCTGGTGCCGATCTAGCCCACGCAGAAATATTCTTCGCTGGTTTAGGTAAAATCCAGAAGATCCAAATTCTGCGGTCCTAAAACCGATACGCAGCTGCTCATAATCGAGCTCTTGGCCAATCTCGCTAAAGAGCGCTAGTTCGAGGTCGTAGAGAGCGGGGCTGTCTATATCCCAAAGTTTGGGCCTATCTACACTCATGGAGAAATTTGCTGAAAACTTGTTTTTCTCTTCGATTCTCGTAGAATCCGAGAGAAGTATGTTTCCCTCATTTACGAGTTCTCCAGACAAGTAAAGGCGGGCAAGCAGGCTGCAATTATTGATTGACCCAGATTCTAGGGCTTCGATTTCTGCGCTTATATGTACGAGCCATGGTCCATCCAGCGCGTCTCCTCTTGGGCGCGGGATCGCCCACAGCTTGCTCATTCTAGCACCTAAATCTATACACAGGCTGACTCCTCTATAGATGCCACCATATGCAAGATAATCGACTACCCCTCCAAAGGGCGGAATACCACTATCTTCAGCGCTATCGACCTCTACGAGAACCCAAATTGGCCTTGCTCGCTCGGCCTTCGAACCTTGCTCTTTCGACTGCTCTTCCAGCCAGGTATGCGGTATGAATGTATCGATGCGTATTTCGAAAGGCGTATATGGTCCCTTATGGCTACAAGCTAATCTGCCATTGACCCACACACGACATGAGACACTTACGCCTTCGAAGCTAAGAAATATCGCTGGATATCTATTTATGCTTGTTTTTTTATCTAAGCCCTCAGTTATCTTCAATATTTCTTCTTTTTTGAGCTCTTTAGCATAGCATCCCCAGCGTAGAAAGCTTCTTTCGTCGAACGCATTGAAGGGAGCTTCGATCATGTCATGCGGCAAATGAATCTGTTTCCAGTCTTCGGTTTTATTCTTTGCATCGTCGGTCTGCGATATTTCTTTGCTTATGATTGTTTTGTTTTTAGGGGAGTGGGCAGCCGATGGGCCAATCCAATCATCGCTCAAAAATGCATCTTCCGCTTTCCCGGGCCTGAACCACCAGCCGGCATTCCATGGATGCTTCATTCTCATTTCACCAGCATTACCTGAATGATTTGCAGTATCGGAAAGATAATACATACTGCAATGAATACCATTTCGAGGGTCATCATGCGCTGCTCCGTGGTATCGCTCTTTAATAGTTCATAGATGTTCTGTAGCGCATTTAGACGTCTTTCTACCGAAAACTTCCACTCGTCTGTATTGAAAATTTCGCAGAGCCTATGATAGATCGAGCCCAAAAAATAATCTCCGATTATCTTTGAGGAATTATCGAGGTTTTCCAACGTGAAAAGCGCATCGAAACGCAAACCCTGGATCTGGGCGAGCTTGAGCCTAAGGGCTCTCTCGCTCGACCTCTTGCGTCTGCCAGAAAAATACAGTCGTCGGATGTCCCGTTCGGCTTCGCTCAGCCATTCATCGAGCAGAAAATCGAGTTCTCGCAACTCTATGAGTCGATAGTTAGCATGTTCTGCCATCATAAGAACATCGTCGTAATCAGCTGAGGGATCTATGATGAG
>DMNL01000088.1 GCA_003452735.1 Spirochaetaceae bacterium | reverse complement strand
GTGGTTTTAATTCGAAAAATTCTTGTACTGTCTGTGTAAATTCATTTTTAATTTGCAGAGATGTGACTGATTCGTAAGGTGCGGGCACTTCTTTTACAATTGTCCAGTCGAGAAGTACATAGGGAACATCGACCGCAAAACGCACACTGCGACCTTCTTTTGTAATCGTTCCAGCATGAAGTAATGGATCATATTCCAGCGTAGCCTTGAGCGAATAGGCTAGATCAGAAATACTAATGTCTTCTTGTTTTTTCTCATTTGCCGCAAAAAGCGCTAAATTGGATAGAACAAGCATTGCTATGATAGCGATAGTTCCAGGCAGAATCTTTAGGCAAAATTTTTTCCTGGATATTAAAACCAACATCATATCTGGAAGCTTATACATTTCTGCTTAACAATAGCAAGAATATGCCCTTCTGTCATCCCAAAGCCAAGTTATCCAATATGCTGAAGCAAGCTAAACATCGAAGAAAAATACCAAATTACTACAAGAGCTATTGCATTTAGAGTTTCCTTGAGTATATAAGATAAGAAAAGACACCACTACATATTGTAGTATCGTGCTAATATGCTAGTATAGATGGTATGGTTTACTTCAAGGAGACAGGATATGAAAATAGAACGCTTGTTTACTAAAGCAGGCTATGGCCCTTATGAAAAGATCAAATGGGAAAAGCGCAAAAGTGAGATTAGAAATCCCGATGGTTCAATTGTTTTTTCGATGGATTCTGTCATAGTACCTTCATTCTGGAGTTCCATATCAAGCGATATCCTGGCTCAAAAATACTATCGGAAAGCTGGAGTTCCAAAAGACAAAGCCATCGAATGGAAAAAGTTTATCCCTGCCTCCCAGACTGCCCTTTCTAATGAAGATATAGTCGATGATGCCGAACACGATGCTCGCCAGGTATTCCATAGGCTTGCATATACATGGTGCGATTGGGGACAAAAAGATGGCTACTTTGATTCCGAAGAAGATCGACAGGCTTTTTATGATGAGATCTGCTATATGCTAGCCCATCAGATTGCAGCACCAAATAGCCCCCAATGGTTCAATACAGGACTATTCTCTGTTTATGGCATCGAAGGGCCAGCTCAGGGACATTACTTTATCGATCCCAATACTAAAGAGGTGGCAAAATCCGAGTCAGCCTATAAGCGACCTCAACCACATGCTTGTTTTATTCTCGATGTAAAGGATGACTTAGTGAATGAGGGCGGAATTATGGACCTTGTAACAAAAGAGGCTCGTTTATTTAAATATGGTTCCGGTACAGGGTCTAATTTTTCACGCTTAAGAGCTGCCAATGAAAAACTCTCCGGAGGCGGCGTTTCATCAGGCCTGCTTTCGTTTCTAAAAATAGGTGATAGATCTGCTTCAGCCATAAAATCTGGTGGTACAACTAGGCGCGCAGCCAAAATGGTTATCCTCGATGTAGACCATCCTGATATTGAAGACTTTGTGCGCTGGAAGACTGAGGAGGAATATAAGGTAGCATGCCTTGCTGCAGGCAGCGGCCTTTTGAATCACTACGCACAAGTAATTATTTCTGCGATCGAAGACATGGGAGCTCAAGATGAAAACAGCTATCTGCCTGATCGAAATCTACTCTTACGTAAGGCTATAAAACAGGCGCTAAATGCAGGACTCCCTTCATCATGGATTCATCAGGTATTGACCTATTATGCACAGACAGGCAAGGCTCCTCGAATGCCACAATACAACACTGCTTGGGAATCTGAAGCCTATAACACTGTTTCTGGTCAATCATCTAATAATTCCGTGCGGGTCACCAATGAGTTCATGGAGGCAGTTATCAATGATCTCGATTGGGAGTTGATAGCGCGAACTACTCAGAAGCCTTTCCGTGTAACAAAGGCCAGAAATCTTTGGAATGAAATTGCCGAATCAGCGTGGTTTTGTGCTGATCCAGGTCTGCAATTCCATACTACTATCAATGAATGGCATACCTGTGTTGCCGATGGCGAGATCCGCGCATCCAATCCATGCTCCGAGTACATGTTCCTCGATGATACAGCTTGCAACCTCGCATCTTTGAATTTGCTATCTTTCTATGATTTTAAGGCAGGCAAATTCGATGAAATGGCTTATCGCCACGCGATTCGGCTTTGGACTCTTGTTCTTGAGATTTCGGTTGCAATGGCGCAATTCCCCTCCAAGGAAATAGCTAAAAACAGCTTTGATTATCGGACTCTTGGATTAGGATACGCCAATGTTGGAAGCTTGCTCATGGTTATGGGTCTTCCTTATGATTCAGAGAATGGAAGAACTGTAACTGCTGCTCTGTCGGCAATTCTTACTGGTGAGGCTTATGCTCAATCTGCTCGCATAGCGAGAGAGTTTGGGCCATTTGCTCGCTATAAGGCCAATAAAGAATCTATGCTTAGAGTGATAAGAAATCATAAGCGCGCAGCATACAATGCAGCCAAGGAGGAATATGAAGCGCTGAGCGTTTTTCCTAAAGGGCTCGATTCACAGTCATGTCCTAGTAATCTTCTAAATGCAGCTCATGAATGTTGGGACGAAGCGATTCAACTAGGAGAGAAGTATGGCTTTAGAAATGCTCAAGTGACCGCTATTGCACCAACTGGCACCATAGGGCTCATTATGGATTGCGACACTACAGGCATAGAGCCTGATTTTGCTCTTGTCAAATTCAAGAAACTTTCGGGTGGAGGGTATTTTAAAATTATCAATGCCTCGGTTCCTCCTTCTCTTCATGCGCTTGGTTATTCTGAAGACGAAATTGCAGATATCATTCAATATGCTTTAGGAAAGGGAACACTCGAAGGAGCACCGGGAATCTCGCTTCAGTCGCTAGTCGACAAGGGTCTTCCAAACAATTCAATCGATAGAATCGAAAAAGCTCTTAAAAATGCAATCAATCTGGATAGCTGCTTTTCTCTATATAATGTTGGCTATGATGTTCTAGAAAAATTGGGAATATCGAAAGAGGAAGCGAATACTCCGGGATTTAGTCTTTTATCTCGCTTAGGCTATAGCGATAGGGAAAAAGAAGAAGCTGAGGTTTATGCCTGTGGGACAATGGGCCTTGAAGGCGCTCCTCATCTCAAGTCAGAGCATCTAGCCGTCTTCGATACGGCAACACCCTCGGGAAAGAGAGGAAGCCGCAGCATATCATGGCAGGCGCATATAGCAATGATGGCCGCAGTTCAGCCTTTCATCACGGGAGCTATCTCCAAGACAATCAACATGCCCAATAATGTAAGCATAGATGACATTAAAGGTGCGTATATGCTTGCTTGGAGATCTATGCTGAAATCTATCGCTATCTACAGGGATGGATCAAAACTCTCTCAACCACTTGCTGCTCTTACACCAGGCTCAAATATCATTGCTGATTCGATTATAGCTCTTCAGTCAGGTGAAACGACTCTAGAAGATGTCGCTTCTCTGGAAGGCACCTCGGATAGTTCAACTAAAAAGAATGTCGAGCCAGAACTTCCCGGTCTTCCTGTGGCACCGCGCGGCATAAGAAGAGCTCTTCCAAATAGGAGAAAGGGTTATACCCAGAAGGCAAAGATAGGTGGTCATTCCATATTCCTTAGAACCGGCGAGTACGAAGACGGCAGCCTCGGGGAGATCTTTCTTGATATGCATAAAGAAGGCGCTGCCTTCAGAAGCATTTTGAATTCTTTTGCAATAGCCGTATCCTTGGGTTTGCAATATGGTGTGCCTCTAGAAGAATATATAGACGCCTTTACATTTACAAAATTCGAGCCAAATGGAATAGTTAGCGGGCATGACTATTTAAAAATGGCCACAAGCGTCCTGGATTTTATTTTTCGCGACCTCGCAATCTCCTATCTACATCGCTATGATCTTGGACAGATCAAGCCTGAAGACCTTATTGCGACATCCACACAATCGCTTTCCAATAAGACTTCGAGTGCCTTCGAGAGTGGCAAGAGACACATTCCGACAGAAAGAGATACGAATATTCCACTTATCAGAGAGGCTAGGCAAAAGGGGTATGAAGGAGACGCCTGTCCTGTTTGTGGTAACCTTACGCTTGTTAGAAATGGTACCTGCCTCAAGTGTGAGACATGTGGATCAACCACTGGCTGCAGCTAATTCTTAAGTATAAGTAAATCTTGTGGCCTATAATCGAATCAAGAAATAGATTGATATGGTAAACTCACCTTAAAGTGTATATGTATTAGCTATTATTCGACAAATCCTGCAAAAATACCTAA
>DMNL01000168.1 GCA_003452735.1 Spirochaetaceae bacterium | reverse complement strand
CCTTTGGTTACTCCAACGATCAAGAATACTACGCTGACCATAATGAGCATGAGGCGAATCATTAGCCACGTGAAGGAACGTATGCCTTTATCGAAACTGCTTTCCTCGCGACGCTCTATGAGCTTTTTCGAAATAGTACCGAAAAGCGTATTGGTGCCTGTGGAAACGACTATGGCTCGGGCTGATCCGCTAGTAACGCTAGTGCCCATAAAGCAGGCATTAGGTAATTCGATCGCCGATCTTATAGTACCTGTTGGCAGAGCAGCGGATTTTTCTACAGGCATCGATTCTCCTGTCAAAGCCGATTCGCTTACAAAGAAGTCTTTTGCCCAAATGATTCTCACATCAGCTGGTACTATTGCTCCAGTTTGGAGCAGCACAATATCCCCAGGCACGACTTCAGACATTCTGATTTCAGTTTCGATGCCATTTCTGAGTACATAAGTGCGGGACTGGACACGCTTGCCTAGAGACTCGACTTCTCTATTGGAACGATTGTCCAGTATGTAAGAGAGCCCTACACTCAATAGGATCATTGCACCCACAACGGCTGCGGATTGCATTTCTCCAATTAAAGAAGAGATCGCCGCAATGACGAGAAGTTGGATGACAAGAGGGTTCTTGAAACGGTCTAGCATGTCCTCCCAGAAATTGAGTTTTTTCAGTTGTGCAATTTCATTTTTGCCAAACTCCGAAAGCCTTTTGTCGGCTTCCTTTTCGGAAAGGCCCTGAGGACCCGATTCGAGCGTCTCAAATACGCTCTGAAGCGGAGTCAAGCAGATAGAAATCAGCTTGTTCTCATTTGCGCTAGAGATACTTCCATTCTTTGTTTCAGTCTTTTTCCTTATGGAGGGTAATATAAGTGGAAATTTAGTCATAGTTCACCTCACATTTCTGTCAATCTCTCCTGACAGAAGGAGGTGAATGGCATAGGACAAAATGTAGCTCTATGCTTTTTCTATACCAGCTGCCAGGTGAGATGGTCGCGGGAATGGATCTTCGGGCTCGGTAAAGATGCAGTGACTATGACTGCCATCCGAGTCATTCATGACACATCCTCCTTTTTGCTGGGATTTAATAGATTTAGAATTCGATTTACTATGCATCATTATATGGCTATAGTCAAGCCCTATATGAGAATTTGCAGCCCTTGATCTTTGGTGGGCTCTTAATATAGCGTCCATTTGGAGAATATGGATATCTTGACATCTAGCCTGTTTTTCAATTAGTTTACAACGCTGAAACCGGGACGTAGCCTAGGGGCTAAGGCGTCTGCTTTGGGAGCAGAAGATCGGAGGTTCAAATCCTCTCGTCCCGAATACTGCTTTTGGATGCGGCAAAAAAGCAGCCTCTTTAAGGCCTGTGCATTTTTTGCTTTTATTGCGCACTCAATGGGATCATAGCTCAACTGGATAGAGCAACTGCCTTCTAAGCAGTAGGTCGCGCGTTCGAGTCGCGCTGGTCCCATAAAATTTATTTAGCTTATATCAATTATAATCTATAAGTTAGGTAAGCGACCGATGGGAGTCGAACCCACGTCTCCAGCTTGGAAGGCTGGGGTAATAGCCGTTATACGACGGTCGCAATCAATTTGTGCCTCTTTCCGCAAGCAAAGGCAAAGCTTTCTAAGTGTCCTATTGTTTTTGCCTGCTTGTAGCTTCTCGACTTGGGCGATTTAAGCGCACGATGCCTTGCTTGTCAAGTAGGCCTAAGGTACCCATCCGCCAGAGTGGCTTAGAAGCGCCCTTAAAAATGAATCATACCTAAATTGGCTCTTGCTCCAAACTGTCTTTCAGTATAAAATTGTGTCTAATTTGTAAGCATATTGCCGCAATATTTTATATTTTTTCGATATTGGGAAGAGGACGACTTATTTTTGCTGTTTTTCTGAGCTTATTTTTGTTCGATAATCATGCACTAATGAGATGCGATCTTGTTTCCCAAGCATCGACTCAATGCAGAGGGAATTAAGATGGAGATCCAATTACAAGAGCTTCTTGAGAGAATTCATAGCGAAGGCATCGAAAATGCAAAGCAGCAAGCCGAAGAGATTATCCAAAAAGCTCATTCGGAAGCGGCAGAAATTGTTGCCCGCGCCAGAAGAGATGCAGAGGAGATGCAGTCTGAGGCCCTAAAGCGCATAGATGCAATGGAAGCGGCTTCGCGCGAAAGCCTTCTTCAGGCTTCTAGGGATACAATGATCGCCTTGCGTCAAAGTGTTCAACGCTTTCTCGATTCAGCCATCAGGGCTGATGTCAAGAAAGCTTTCGATGAGAAAATGGCCGCCCAAGTGATACCTGAAGTTCTAAAGATACTCTCGTCCGGTCAATCTGGCGACTTCGAAGTGCTTCTTCCACCGGAGCAATTCGAAAAAATAGACAGTTCTCTTTCTGCAAGGCTTGCCAAAGAACTCTCGAGGGGTGTCAGCTTTAAGCCTTACGATGCCATCGATGCGGGATTCCGAGTTGCTCTGTCTGGTTCCTCGGTTCAATATGACTTTTCTGCAGAGAGCATTGCACAGATGCTCTCGGTTCGCGTAAATAAGCTCCTCTCCCAATATCTAAAAGAAGCTGCGGGGAGCCTCGATTGAAATGAAGCATTATTGGTACTTTGCTTCGACACTTACATCTTTTCCATTTGGCTCACCCCCTCCCGTTTCTGTGCAGGCTTTTGACGAACTCTGCTCTAGGATGATTGATAAGAGCGATTTGGAAATTTTTCCTTGCATAGAAGAGGCAAGAAATGGCAGATTTTCAGAATCCATGAAGAAATCTGCATTCTTGATGTCATATTTTGAATTT
The DNA here is from genome assembly GCA_003452735.1 of Spirochaetaceae bacterium. GTDB lineage: Bacteria > Spirochaetota > Spirochaetia > Treponematales > Rectinemataceae > Rectinema. The sequence continues at coordinate 22,729 of DMNL01000168.1, read as the reverse complement.
GAAAGAGGGCTTCGGAATGCGCTTGTAGTTTTCCGGACAAGAGCTTCAAAGCAAGATGCTAGCCAATGGATGAGGCCTGGCGATATAAACCCAGATTCGCTAAAAGCCGCGCAGGCCGCACAGGCCGCTTCGGACCCTCTCCAAGCCGAGTTTGCCATAGAGCGCGAACGATGGAATGCTGTGGAGAGACTCTCCGCTCTTTCAGCATTTGAGCTTGACTATATTCTTGCATATAAAATGAAATTGCTTATTGCATCTCGATATGCCTCTTTCGATAGAAATCGCGGGATGCAAGGATTCAATATACTATACCAAGATATTGTAAATGCTGCAGCTGCAGTAGATGCAGCGAGTGCTTTTGATACCGGAGTAGCAACATGACAGAAGGATTTGTCACCGCAGTAAATGGCAACATGGTTTCTATACAAACAGAAGGTATTGTAACCATGAATGAAGTCGCTTATATCCTGGTAGGAGAAAGAAGGCTAAAAAGCGAGGTAATTCGTATCCGCGGTACCTCCGTTCAGGCCCAGGTCTATGAGATTACCAAAGGCATAAGAGTTGGAAATAGGGTAGAGTTTAGCAATGAGCTATTGTCTGTCGAGCTTGGCCCTGGCCTTCTTGGGCAGATATATGATGGACTTCAAAACCCTCTGCCAGAGATTGCCAATAAGGTAGGGTATTTTCTGGAGCCAGGTCTTTATCTCAGGGCACTCCCTCGAGATATAAAGTGGCATTTTACCCCACTCTTAAGAAAGGGCGATGTCTTAAAGCGTGGAATGGGTATAGGCTGGGTTCCGGAGCGATATTTCCGGCATATCATAATGATGCCTTTTGATTTATATGGAGAATGGAAAGTTATAGAGATTGCACCAGAAGGTGATTACACGATCGATGAGGCGATAGCGGAAGTTGCCGATTCGAAAGGAAACAAGAGACATATCCGAATGTGTTTTTCCTGGCCTGTGAAGAGGGCTGTGGATTGCTATTCCGAACGTCTTAAGCCTTCAGAGCCGCTTGTTACGAAAACTCGAATCATAGATACATTTTTCCCAGTGGCAAAGGGTGGAACTTACTGTATCCCTGGGCCTTTCGGAGCAGGAAAGACAGTCCTGCAGCAGGTAACAAGTCGCCATGCCGAAGTCGACATTGTGCTAATAGCAGCATGTGGCGAGCGAGCAGGCGAGGTAGTAGAAACTCTCAAAGAGTTCCCCCAGATCATCGATCCAAAGACTGGGCGCTCTTTGATGGAACGGACTGTTATTATATGCAACACTTCGTCTATGCCTGTCGCTGCACGTGAAGCGTCGGTATATACGGCTGTGACTATTGCAGAATACTACCGGCAAATGGGCCTCGATGTGCTTCTCCTTGCTGATTCTACAAGCCGTTGGGCGCAGGCGATGCGTGAGATGTCCGGACGCCTTGAAGAGATCCCTGGAGAAGAGGCTTTTCCGGCATATCTCGAGTCTGTTATAGCTGCATTCTATGAGCGCGCTGGTATCGTAAGGCTTTATAATGGCAAGGAGGGGTCTCTCACTATTGGGGGAACGGTGTCGCCCGCTGGTGGCAACTTCGAAGAACCTGTAACGCAAGCTACGCTTAAAGTTGTTGGTGCCTTTCATGGACTCTCACGAGAGCGGTCGGACGCACGCAAATATCCTTCAATCCATCCTCTAGATTCCTGGTCCAAATATGACGGTATCATGCCCAAATCGACCGTTCGATACGCCCATTCATTTTTAGAGCGAGGAGCCGAAATAAGCGCAATGATGAAAGTTGTAGGTGAAGAAGGAACAAGCTTAGAGGATTATGTAATCTATCTAAAGAGCGAATTTTTAGATGCGGTTTACTTACAGCAGAATTCCTTCGATCCTGTCGATGCGGCGGTATCTCCAGCAAGACAAAGGCATGTGTTTAAACTGATACTTAAGATACTTGCAGCCGATATAAGATTCTCCGACAAAGAAGAGGCGCGAAATTTTTTCTATGAGCTTCGTCAAACAATGCTCGATTTGAATGGTACTCCGCAAGATAGCGATATGTTTAACGCTCTATACAATAGAGTAGACGCAGCTCTGGTCGATAGAGAACCAGAGTTTGATAACCGGGGGCTTAAATTGATGAGCACGCTGGAGTAAGGCATGAATAAGATATACTCGAGAATAGAATCAATCGTAGGTAACGTTATTGCGGTAGAAGCGCAGGATATTGCTTATGGTGAGCTGGCTCAGGTAAATACTAGATATGGTGCTTCTCTTGCAGAGACGATCCGTCTAGATGGCAAGATGGTGTATCTTCAAGTCTTTTCGGGTAGTCGTGGTATTTCAACAGGCGATGAGGTGCGTTTCTTGGGACACCCAATGCAAGTGAGCTTTTCCGACGACCTTATGGGCAGAATTTTCGATGGAGCGGGAGAGCCGCGCGATGGAGGCCCAGATCTAACGGAAAATCTTATAACTATAGCCGGACCAGCAGTAAACCCCTATCAGCGCATTATTCCGCGCGAGATGATAAGAACTGGTATTCCGATGATAGATGTGTTCAACACACTTGTCAAAAGCCAGAAACTTCCTATTTTTTCAGTCTCAGGAGAGCCATATAATCCTCTTCTTGCTCGGATTGCAATGCAGGCTGAAGTCGACCTTATCATCCTAGGAGGAATGGGACTCAAATATGACGACTATCTTTTCTTCAAAGATACTCTTGAGCAGGGAGGTTCTTTGTCGAAAACGATTATGTTCGTGCATACCGCGGCCGATCCCATAGTCGAGTGTCTCATGGTGCCGGATATCTCGCTGGCAATTGCCGAGCGCTTTGCTCTCAAAGGCAAGAATGTTCTCGTTTTGCTGAGCGATATGACCAACTTTGCCGATGCTTTGAAGGAAATCGCTATAACCCAAGAACAAGTACCTTCGAATCGCGGTTATCCTGGCGATTTATATTCACAGCTTGCTGCGCGATACGAAAAAGCCGTCGATTTTTCGGATGCTGGCTCTATTACTATTCTTGCGGTCACTACAATGCCAGGAGATGATGTGACACATCCTATTCCAGACAACACAGGCTATATAACCGAAGGCCAGTTTTATCTTCGTGATGGACACATCGAGCCTTTCGGATCTCTTTCTCGACTGAAACAATTGGTCAACGCCAAGACCAGGGAAGATCATCGCTCTATTATGGATGCGATGATAAAACTTTTTGCTGCATATAGGGACACCCTCGAGAAGAAATCGATGGGCTTCCAGATGAGTGCCTGGGATCGCAAACTCCTCAAATATGGAGAACTCTTTGAGCAGAGGATTATGGATTTGTCTGTGAATATTCCTCTAGAAAAGGCCCTTGATCTATGCTGGGAAACATTGGCTGAATGCTTTGAGCCACGAGAAACAGGCCTTCGTTCAGATCTTATCCAGAAATTTTGGATAGGAAAGAAATAATTCGAGTTAGCAAGAAGAGAAGGCAATAGAATCATGGGAAAGATCAAGCTGACCAAAAATGAGTTGAAAAAGAAGAGAGATGAGCTCAAGATGTATGAGCGCTATCTCCCAACTCTTCAACTCAAAAAACAGCAGCTTCAAGTCGAAGTGCGCAGCGTCCAGACTCGCATGGAGGAACTTCAAGCACAGAAAACAACGCTCGAGCAAGAGGCATCATCATGGATGGCAGTGTTCACAGAACAAACTGCTGCACGTACCAAGGAAGGTGAGCCTATTCTGAAGGTTAGCTCCATTAGCTCTGATACTGGCAATATAGCCGGAGTCGCTATTCCAGTATTCCTTGGTGTAGAATTCGATCATAAGAGTTATGATTTATATGCGACTCCTCTCTGGGTTGATAATGCATTGATTCTTTTGGAGCGGCTTGTTCGCACAAAAATAGAACTCGATATAGTCTCAAAGCAGAAAGAGCTGCTTTCACAAGAGTTGCGAATTACAACTCAGCGTGTAAACCTATTCGAAAAAGTGAAGATTCCCGAGACTGTCGCCGACATAAGAAAGATTCGCATTTACTTGGGCGATCAAGAGACAGCTCAAGTAGTGAGGGGTAAGATCGCAAAAAGAAAGGTAGAGGGAGCCGAACGATGATAGTACCTATGAAAAAGTTTTACCTCATCGTGCTCCAGAGAGATAGAGAAAACCTTCCAGAGCGACTTAGAAATCTCGGTGTAGCTCATGTTGAGGAACTTCGGGGTATAGGAGAAAAATACCAAGGTTTGGAGAGAGAAAAGGCAGAGGCTGAATCGGTCTATTTTCTTCTTCAGAATTATGTCGACAAAAAATCCAAACCAAGCAAGGAAGATACTTCTATATCTTTAAAATATGAAGAATACAAAGATGTCAGAGATATCATTCGCGAAATCTCCGCAGCTAAGCAAAGACTGGATTTGTTAGAAGATCGTTCTATAGACCTAAAAAGAGAAATAAATAGAGTGGAAAGCTGGGGAGAAGTCTCGATGGCAATGCTTGAGCAAATCATCGATGGCGTAGGTTTAACTCTTAGATTCTTCGAAGCTCCGCTGAAAGAGCTCGCTACGCTGCCAAAAGAGACCGAATATATAAGGATTTCTGCTCCAAAAGGCAGATGCAGGATAGGCCTTATTCTCCACGAAGGGGAAGAAACACCAGAATTGCCGCCATCTTTCTTAGAGTTTTTACCACCAGAGATTCCTCTTTCGCAGATGCGACAAGAGATCGCTTCTATCGATAGCCAAAAGCAACAGATTCTTAGAGAATTTAGGGAAAATTCAGCAAACTTATCTCTTATAAAGAAATATTTGCATAAGCTTAATTCTAGCATAATCTTGGAACGATTGCGATCTGGCATGCCACAGAAAGAAAGTCTTGCCTATATGAAGGGATATGTTCCTGCTCGCGACTGCGAAAAATTCAAGAAGGCTGCCGCAAAATATGGTTGGGCTATTGCCTTCGATGATCCGATAGAAGAAGACCAGCCTCCAACTCTTGTGGAAAACCCCCCAGCAGTTCGAATAATCCAGCCTGTATTCGAGTTTCTTGGAACCGTGCCGAATTATTGGGAGTATGACATATCGAGCTGGTTTTTGATCTTTTTCTCTATTTTCTTTGCAATGATATTCGGAGATGCCAGCTATGGAGCTATCATCGTTCTAGCCACAATTGCTTCGATCATTGCTGGAAAAAGAAAAGGAAAGCCGATTGGCGATGCACAGAAGTTATTTCTTCTCTTGGGTAGTACAACTGTTATTTGGGGTGCACTTACTGCCACATGGTTCGGTATAGCCTTTGATAGTCTTCCAAGACTGCTTCAGAATATCTCTATTCCTTCAATAAATGGTCAGTCTCCAGATTCCGAGAATAATATAAAGGTTATTTGTTTTTCAATTGGCCTTATTCAGCTTTCGATTGCTCACCTAAAGAATCTTAAGCGTGATTTCCCCGACCTCAAGTTTCTCTCTCAGGCTGGATCACTACTATTGCTTCTTGGCATGTTCAATGCTGCATTAAATTTGGTCATCGATGCAACTAGATTTCCAATAACGAATTGGGCGATTGTCTGTATCGCTGTAGGCTTTTTCCTTGTATTTATCTTTGGCAATTGGAATGGCAAGCTTGGTTCGAGTCTTTTAGAAAGCTTAAAGAATATAATTCCAACTTTTTTAGGCACAGTAAGTGTCTTTGCCGATATTGTCTCTTATATAAGACTTTGGGCCGTAGGACTTGCGGGGCTCGCACTTGCTCAGACGGTGAATGGAATGGCGGGAGGACTTTTGAGTGGACCCTCAAAATTTATCATAGATCTTATTCTCAAATTCATCATTGCAGCAGTGATCTTGGTTGCTGCCCATGCGCTCAATTTCTTGCTTACGGTTCTTTCGGTTATAGTGCATGGCATAAGACTCAATATGCTGGAGTTTTCCGGGCATCTCGGCATGGAGTGGTCCGGTTACAAATACGATCCGCTGAAAGAGGATGAGGATCTTTCGGCGTCATAGCAATCTACCCTATAGGAGAGTGGTGTATGAATATTGCATTGATAGGTGCTGCATGTGTGCTGGGCTTTGGTGCCATTGGTTCTGGCATCGGGGCAGGAATTGCTGGCATGGCCGCGATTGGTTCCTGGAAACGATCTTATTTAAATAATAAAGCACCATCATTTTTGCTCGTTGCCTTTGCTGGAGCTCCTTTGACTCAGACTATATATAGCTTCATCTTGATGACCAGAATCATCAACTCAACAAAAGAACCGTTGCTTTTGCTTGCAGCTGGCATTATGTCTGGACTCTCAGAAGGAATCTCCGCGATCGCACAAGGACAGGCTGCAGCTGCTGGCTGCGATGCATTTGGAGAGACTGGCAAGGGTTTTGCAAATTACATCATTGTTGTGGGCTTAGTTGAAACTGTAGCATTATTTACTTTGGCTTTCACTTTTAGCGTCATTTGATTAAGCACTTAGGAATAGGAGCTAAGTTTTCTTAATGAAAGAGACGCACATTATAAAAGTGGGGGACCTGTTTTTAGGAGGCGATTGGCCTGTCAGCATCCAGACCATGTGGAAAGATGCGCTTCCTAGATTTTCATCGTCAGGGGATGCACAGCTGTTGGACATCCTTGAGAAACTTTCTTCCCTCAAAAAGCTTGGCTGTGACATTATCCGCTTTGCAGTGCCAGAAATATCCACTGCAGAATCGCTCGGGATGCTTGCAGGTCTTTCTCCATTGCCAATCGTGGCTGATATTCATTTCGATTGGCGAATAGCGCTTAGATGCATGGACTTTCCTATAGCGAAGATACGTATCAATCCAGGCAATATCGGTGCCGAATGGAAGGTTCGCGAGGTCGTAGCTAAGGCCAAAGACAAAGGAATTCCCATTCGTATAGGTATCAATGCCGGTTCATTACCTAGAGATCTTGCAATGGAACAAGATGTCGTAAGCGCGGCCATAAAAGCGGCGGAGCGCGAAATTGAGCTTCTCGAATCAATGAGTTTCAACGATATCGTAGTATCGCTAAAGATGAACCAGCCAGACGAAGTCGTGCGAGCCAATGAAGAGTTTTCCTTACGCTATCCTTACCCTTTGCATCTAGGCGTCACTGAGGCCGGTCCTCTTGTGGCAGGAATAGTCCGCAATACCGCAGCGCTCGTGCCACTTCTAAAAAAAGGTATTGGAGCTACCATCCGTGTTTCTCTCTCCGATACCATGGAGCAGGAAGTAATTGCTGGCAAAGAAATCCTTGCTTGCGTAGGGAAAGGCAAGCATGGAATTAGGATTGTATCCTGCCCTCGCTGTGGAAGAGCATCTTTCGATACTCATGCCTTCGTTTCTAGATGGATGAATCGCCTGTATTCGCTAAACGCAGATATATCGATTGCCGTTATGGGCTGCATAGTAAATGGCCCAGGTGAAGCGCGACAAGCGGCTCTAGGCATTACAGGAGCAGGCAATTCGGTGTTGATTTTCAAACACGGAGAAATTATAAGGCGAGTTGAAAAAGAGCAAGCTGATATCGCATTCGAAGAAGAACTCGAATCGTTATTGAAAGACGAAATCAATTCCAACTGAGCACCAATGCTGTTGTAGGCCAAAGCTGTGCTGTATATGCTATTTTCTTCGAGTCATTCGCTTTTTTCTGCCATTTTTTCTGAGGAAGAATTCGATTCTGCTTTGATTTGACAGATCATCGCATCGATTAGATTCTTGATAAATGGATCAGAGATAGAATAGATGCGACGCGTTTTCTTTACTTCGGAAGTAACGATTCCATAGTGTTTTAGAATTGCGAGGTGCTGAGATACTACTGGCTGTGGTTGATCGAGACAGCGCCAGATATCACCAACACAAGGTACTTCTTGATCGGCAATGAGGCAAAGAATCTTCAAACGAATAGGATGTCCGATTGCCTTGAACTTTTGTGCATAAGGCTCAAGTTTTTCTTCATAGCATGTTTTTGTGGTCTGGTTCATAATGTCTATATTATATAGCAATTATTATAAAAACTCAAGTTGATAAAGCTGATAATGCAAATTGCATCCAGAATAGGCTAGCTAGATTTCTGGGTTCTGCCGATTTTATTCAAAGTTTCATCGTACGCTGTGCTTTTGCAACTAGCCTGCTGCCAGTCTTAGAATCGATATGGTGGGTTTTTAGTATTTCATTTGTAATAATAGAGGGTTCTCTTAGGAATTGTTCTTCGGCGATACAGATACATGGGGGGAAATCAGGAATGCCTCTCCCAAGGACAATCATTTTGCAGCCTTTCAGCGGTGCATAAAAGCGGACTAGCGCTGCAAGCAACTGTTGATGTAAGGGGAAATCTTTTCCTCGAATGATGACTGCCTCAGGATTAAGCTCAGTAAGATGGTCTAATACTCGCAGAGGATCGCGATAAGCTATAGAGGCAATATCCTTATGATTTAATTGCCTAAGGACAACGTTGGCAATCGATTTTTCTTCGATAAGAACTAATACTAACATGGTATCGTAATTTTAGCACCCATAGATAAAACTCGCTAAAAAGGCTATACTCCTAACTATCTTCAATGACACAGCATACGATGAAAAAAGACAATCTGCAAGCGCTATTCGAAAAGATATCTAAAAATCCAGCATTGGGAAAAATCCAAAAGCTAGTAGAGCAGGACTCCTTTCCTATTCATATTCAGAATTCGGAGAATTCCTTGCTTGCTCTGTCTCTTGCTTCTTTAGTAAGGCGGACCAAAAGAAAATGCCTTGTAGTTCTTCCCTCAGATCATGAAACAGAAGAGTTTTCTCAGGATCTCGCACTTACAGGTGTTGATCTTCTAGATTTTCCCTTATGGTTTGGAGCCCCTTATAGGGCACTTCCTCCACGTTCTCGCATGTTTAGAGAAAGGGCCTCTGCACTTGCAAGACTTGCAGAAGGCGATTTTGAAATTGCTACTGTTTCAGCGCGCACTCTTGCGATTCCAGTTCCACCACCTGAATACACTAGGAATCATATCCTGCCATTGAGAATTGGGGCAGATTTCGAACCCATCGCCATATCGAGCAAACTGGCGGAACTTGGATACTTGAGGGTGCCTTCTGTCAGCCTACCAGGCGAATATGCCGTGCGAGGTGAAGTGCTCGATATCTATATGCCTGGATATGAATACGCGGTCCGTATCCATTTTGACTATGATCGTATCGAAAGAATAGTCCGCTTCGATCCTGAGACCCAAACAGGGCGTGAGCAGATTACTCAAATCCATGTGAGACCTCTAAAAGAACTCTTATGGGGTAAGGCTGAGATTGCTCAGCTTCAGAATAATGCTTCAGATTTCGTGCGGACTGATCCTCGTATTAGGCAGATTATTGAGAATCTTGACAGTGGAAAAGAAATGCTAGGCGAAGAACTTTGGTTTCCGCTTGCATTTGACAGGATAAATAACCTAATGGATTATCTCGACAATAAGGCAATGCTTGTGCTAGTAGCCAGCGAACGCATCGATGCAATTTCCGAAACGCTAAGGAAAGAATATGCCTCAATGTATCGGATTGCACTTCGGGAAATGCTTGTGCCACCGCCGCATAAGATTCATATAAACCTAGATGGACTATCTGCTGTTACCTCGTCTGTGCTGTACTGCCATGCATTGAAAGGAATCGATGGCTCTGTAGAGCGAATATCTTTGGAAGCAGAGCCACAACACTCTTATTTTGGGAATATAAGGCTCTTCAAAGAAGAGTTGTCTGGTTTCAAAAAAGAAGACTATAAGACATGGATAATTGCTTCTACTGAGCCACAGGCAGAACGAATTAGTTCACTCATTCAGGATGATTCTATCATTATATCTACAGGACCTATTTCTGCTGGTTTTACTATACCATCGCTCAGATTGCGAGTACTCGCCGAGCATGAGCTTTTTGGCAGGCGGAAACATGTGCCTCGCTCTATTGCCAAGACGAAGAGCTCTGTAATCGAAAGCTTTATAGAACTTACGCCAGGCGATTATGTAGTTCATACAAACTATGGCATAGGCAAGTTCATAGGTATAGAGCGCCTAATAGTCCTTGGTCTCGAGCGAGATTACATTTGCATCGAGTATGCAGCCGATGAAAAAGTCTTCGTGCCTATCGAACAAGCTAACCTCGTGCAACGATATATCGGCAATGAAGGGGAGGCTCCGCATCTCGATTCGGTTGGATCAAAGGTTTGGGAAAACAGAAAAAAAAGAGTCAGCAAATCGGTGGAGGAGCTAGCAGAACGGCTTATCAGGATTTACGCTCGTAGAAAATCCGCGCATGGCTTTGCGTTTCCTTCCGATAACGAATGGCAGATCCAATTTGAAGCAACATTCCCATACGAAGAAACCGAAGATCAGCTAAAATGTATTGAAGAGGTAAAGCACGATATGGAGAGCCCAAAGCCTATGGATAGATTAGTATGCGGCGATGTGGGCTTTGGTAAGACAGAGATTGCAATGCGGGCATGTTTCAAGGCCATCACAGCAGGCAAACAGGTTGCATTCCTGGCTCCTACCACGATTTTAGCAGAACAGCATTTCGAGAACTTTCTCGAGCGAATTGGAGATTTCCCAATAAAAGTAGCATTGCTTTCACGATTGGTCGATAGAAAAACACAGAATTCTATTATCAAGGGATTGGCTGATGGAAGCATCGACATGGTAATTGGAACTCATAGGATTCTGCAAAATGATGTCCATTTCAAGGATCTAGGGCTGCTTGTCGTCGACGAGGAACAGCGCTTTGGGGTAAAAGATAAGGAGCGGCTAAAGGAGATGAAAGTCGGAATAGACTGTCTCACTTTGACAGCTACTCCAATTCCTCGTACCCTTCATATGTCGCTCCTCAAGATTAGAGACATGTCTGTTCTACAGACGCCTCCGCTGGAGAGGCAGCCAATTCAGACTTTTGTAGAGGAATTTTCTCCTGAACTCGTCGCTCGTGCAATAAGAAATGAAATAGCTAGAGGTGGTCAGATATTTTATCTCCACAATCGCATAGAGACGCTACCGGAGGTAGAGTACTTTATCCGACAACTCGTCCCTGAAGCTCTAGTAGAGAGTGCCCACGGAAAGCTCGATGGCAAAGATTTGGAATCGATAATGCATCGCTTTATTCATGGAGCATTCCATGTCCTTGTTTCTACTACTATCATAGAGAATGGCATCGATATACCAAATGTCAACACTATAATTATTGATAGATCGGATAGTTATGGTATTTCTCAGCTTTATCAACTGAAAGGCAGGGTAGGAAGATCCGATAGACAAGCCTATGCCTATCTTCTCTACCCAGATAAAAGGGCTCTCAGCGAAATTGCGATGAAACGACTTCAGATAATATCCGATTTTACTGAGCTTGGCTCTGGCTTCAAAATTGCCATGAAGGACCTAGAAGTGCGTGGAGCGGGGAATCTTCTAGGACGCGAGCAATCGGGAAATATCTATGCGGTTGGCTTCGATTTATATCTAAAATTGCTAGATGAGGCGGTATCTAGGCTTTCTGGCATTGCGGAAGAGGAAGAAGAACCCTATCTTGAACTCGAGTATTCAGGTTTTATACCAGACAGCTATATCTCGGTTCCAATGATCAAAATGGAAATCTATAAGCGTATTGCCTCTATTAGGACACAAGAAGAGATAGATTCTCTCCATGAGGAACTTGAGGAACGCTTTGGTCCACTCCCAGACGAGGCTCTCTCTCTGCTTTCGCTTGCGGAAATGAGACTGCTATGCAGAAGACTCTCTATAGGGCGGCTGCAAGAGCGGGCAGGAATCGTTACCGTAGAGTTTTCAAAGGTTTCGAAGATTTCTGTTGAGAAGATTCTGAGACTCATACGTGAATCTGCAGGCACAATCCGTCTATCACCAGAAAAACCAAATGCTATTCAGATTCAGACAAGAGCAATTGGCCTAAAGGAGAAAAGTGCCTATCTCAGGGAGCGTCTTTCCCTTCTAGCCGGTTGAAGCAGCTTCTTGCCAAGATTCATGGGTAAGCCAAAGCAGAACACAGCTGGTTGTTCTGGCAAGATAAAGGCTTCCTTCCGCCAAGAAGCAACAGACATCGACCTTATTAGAGGCTGATTGGTTCCTAGATCATATGCAACGCAGAGATAGATATTCTCAGGCAGTGCTTCAATACAAGCCTTCAATGTCTTTGCATTACGATATGGAGTCTCGATAAAGATTCTTGCTGCTTCATCGTGCATGGCTGCTTTGCCTTCACGAGCCAGCTCTTTTTTAAGCTCTTCGCTTTGGATTGGCATGTAGCCAAGAAAACAGAATCGTTGGCCATTGAGACCAGAAGCAGCAAGGGCTAGGAGCAAGGAGCTATCGCCTCCAATTGGGACAACCCGCAACCGTTCCTCATGTGCTAGATACACAAGCGCTGCGCCTGGATCGGCTATACAAGGAAGCCCTGCCTCAGAAAGGATGGCGCAGTCATAACCGCTTTTCAGTGCATCAATTGGGGCTTTAAGATCCTGAGCTTCCGAGTGTTCGCTTAAAATAAAAAAATGGACCTTAGAGAATTGCTCAGGCGAAAGCAATCTTGATAGAAGACGCTCAGCTGTTTTCTGTGATTCCACTACAAAATATGGAACCTTTCTCATTAAAGTAAGAACATTTGGAGCTATCATATTCATGAGCTGGCAAGGCATCCAATTTTCAGGTGAATAAGGCCATAAAGGGGCTGGTATAAGATAAAGGGTACTGCTGCTTTTTTCAGTCTCTGACATGATATCTCTCATTTAGTCTTTAGCTATAATATACTTGATCGTTGAAGGTTATCGAGTGCTTGGGATATTAATGGTACGAAAAGCTCTGTATTCCAAAAGTTAGTACGAAGAAGACTTTCGCTATACATTCTAAGGGCAGACTGAAAAACGCGTTCTGTCAAAGGATAGGGAGAAGAGACAATTTTCTGTTCAGCATCATAGTCTCGGTATGCACGCTGTCCAGCTATAACTAACTTAAAGTTAGAAATCGAGTTTCGTTCGATGGAACATGCAGAAACCAAGTATGCGCCATCTCCATCCGGGAAAATCCCTCCACCAGTCCTCCTAATAAAAAGGTAATCGATAGATTGAAGCGGGATTCGAATTCTTGTAAGTATTCTTCTCGACTCCAGAGTCGGCAAGCCCTCTTCATTAGTCAGGTACCAGATATTTTTGATGCTTGTTCCTGATGGCCCTTTGAACTCCAGTTCCGTATCTAGGCATGCCAATAGAGGCCATAGAGCAAGGAATCTCTTTTGATACATAAGATGCCCGCCAATCGTTGCAATGTTGCGTACCGCGGAGTTTGCCGTTGCTCGCAGGACTTCTCTGGCAGGATTCTTTTCGAAGGGATATACGGATTCGAGCTCGCTTAGAGAACATGCTGCCCCGAAAGATATCATACGTTCAGTTTTATGGATGGTTTTTAGTTCAGGTACATTTCTGATACACGCGATAGAAGGCTCGAAAGATAGATAGCGTGGTTCTTGAATATATCCGAAGCTTGTTGCGCCAGCTACTATCTGTATATTCTTTTGTCTCTCCATGATGACTATGAGTTCTTGAACACTATGCGGGTAGTAGATTTCGCTAAGGTTCATGGCAATTTTCTCGCTATAGCCAATTGTTGTATTAATTTTAATAGTGTATTAGCAAAGGCTCTAGGATCAATACATTGGCAATGCAAGCTAGCCAGGATGTCTGATATTTCATACAACGAAGGAGTCAAGGATCTATGGACCAACTCCATTGCTACAAGCATCAGCGAATTGTTGCAGTAAGTGCAGGACAATAGACCTTCCTTTTCGAGCTCTGCAGATAGAAGGTCATATTCCTTGCTCTTAGCAAAATATTCGATTGTTTCTACATGCTGTTCCCGCAGAAGGAAGGCAGGCAGAATATAGCTGCATACAGGTTTGCCATCATATAGAATAAGGCAATTGCTGCAATCCCTATCAGGACTGATCTCAGAGAAACTTTTTATGCCACATTGATTAATAAGCACATCGAAAGCTCTCTCGACGCTAGTGATTGTGATTCTCTGCAAATTGCCATTCAAAGTAAATTCAATGTTCATCATCTTTCTCCAAAAGCTCTGTAGAGGATATAGCAGTAGGGGTAGGCCTAAGAGGCAATATAAGCCTTTCCGAGCTATTCAATTGCTGCATCACCTCGAGAAAGCATGATAGTACAAGAGTATATGCGAGATCTCCGATAGGGAGCGCATAATTTGCCGTTTCATCTTTCACAAGTTCTATATTGATTCTGCTATCGGAAATTATCCATTCATATATATCATTTATATCTTTATCCGGATAAAAGCTTCGTCTAATACATGAAAGGAGAGCCTCGATACTTGCAGAGCGAATTGCGCCTTTTGTCTTGAACGGGCAGAGGATTTTACCGGCATAAATCGATATATCTAGACGAATATTGCGGAAGATCGATCTGAGGCTATCATAATCGACCTCGAGGATTGCAGCTCCTTGCGCTAGATCGGTAATCATCGAAATGGAAGACGAGTCGATATGGCTCTGATCAGCGATAGAGAGAGAAATAGCTCGTATTCTAGCTTCTCTTGCCCCACGGGTTCTTTTATGAATTTGCTCGTATGCTGCGTATTTTCTATGAAAATCCGTATGTTCCAATAATGGTTTTACAATTTTTTCCGTAGAAGATTCATTTTTGGCAGGCATCTTGGTTATAGCTGAATACGAATCTCTTTTACCCAAGGTAATACACAATAATTCTAGAAACTCTAAATCCATTTTTCTTGCAGCACGAGCAATATGAGTCTCGAGCATGCTAAATATCGCTGACGAAGAAATACAGTCTATGGCTCCCATAGGAATCGTGTTGGTTCTTACCGCAAAGCCAATAATTGTTAAAGGAATGTTAGGTATAGCATCGGCAACAAGATGCACAGTCTTTTCTAATATAAGCTCATCTAATACAGAATAGGCTCCAATAGGAATCGCAAAGCGGCATTCAACATTCATAAGGTTATGTTTGTATTGTGACCACTTTGTTCTCATATGAAGAGATATACCATGCACACAAGGAAGGAATCGTTTTTCTCGTTGAATTGATATAAGGAGCTTTACAGGCCTTTTCAAAGCCCGAGCAGCTGCTGCGCTTCTGGCTCCAAGCAAAGAAGGGTACCAGAAATATATGTCAGAATTGTCATACATCTTAGATTGCAGGATTTCGATATTCTCAATCGAGGAACCAATTAGCTCTGCAATACATGAATGTAAAAGCTCAGGCCATAGTGTAGGGCATGCTAGTTTAAGTCTATCATCTTGCCATTCTGCTAAAGCACCTAAGCCGCTATGAAAGCTAAATTCACGGGGCTCCAAACGCAAATAGGAAGCCAGTTCAAAGCTATCTTCAGCCCCTGAGGATTCGGGGGATTCGGAAGATACCATTGCATTTTCTTTAGAATAATCAATTCGGGCTGAAATATCTGAAGATGAAAATACCTGCCAGTCTAGTCTGGATTCCTGTCCTTCGCAATCAACTATTGTCTTCAATGCAAGCTCTTCCGCAATTAGTGGATCCGGACCTACGATGAGACCAACTGCCTCTCCTATATAGGAGACTTTTTTTGAGGCTAACAATGGCAGGCTTATGCCCTTGATTTTTAGCTCATTTCTAAATGGCAACTGATCAGCGGTGATAAGAGTATAGCCCTCTGGCAAAGGAGGGACTTTGATGTTTTGAATCTCTCCAATATTCGAAAGCGCTCTTATATTAAAGGCATATAGCATGCCTGGCGCCGAGAGCTGTTCAAATGGAATACACTCATTTATTGTCATAATAAATGCCTTGTGGTGCAGTTTCGGCAGTATCAGCTTCCATGACTTCAAATGCCAAATCGAGAATTATTACAGATTCTGCTATATCAAGCTTTACTTTTGCACGGCGTTTTCTCTTATTGACCTTTATAATAAAGCCTTCGATGCCTTGTAAGGGTCCCTCGATTACTTTTATTTTCTGATTTTCGTCGAATCTTACAAGCGATGGAGGAATCAAGCTTCCAAAATTTATGAAATGGCGAATAATTTCGCTATCGCGATTATTAAGTGGTTGCGGAGCCTCGTTGTTTGGCAGGAATCGTATGAAGAATTGAGAATGTCTTAATCTGTATATGGTCTCTAGTGGCAGAGATTCTCCATTATACTCGAAAAATATATAGCCAGGAAAAACTGGTGAATTCTCGAGCTTGGTTTTTCCTCTTTTTCTTATATACATTTTTTTCATTATATTATGGAATTTTAGATTTGTTACCTGGTGCTGAATTCGCTCAAGCCATTCGTCTTCCTTGCGTGTTGTCACCTGGATTGCATAAAAACGCATGCCAATAGAATAGCATATCCTAAATATCGAGTCAGTATTATTTAGAGAAATGGAATATAATTTTACCTAACAGTAATTTGACAGGCTTTCTTTGGATGATTAGTATAAGAGCATGCCGAATGATTTAAAAGCCAATGAAGATATACAGGTTCGACAGAAGAGAATCAGAGAATTGGAGTCTCTGATTAGACATCATCAGGAACTCTACTATAATGGTGAGCCCGAGATCTCAGATGAGGAATTCGATGCCTTATGGGATGAACTGGCTTCGATAGATCCAGAGAATCCTCTTATTGCTTCTATTGGAGCGGACAGATCAGATCGATGGCCTAAATATAGGCATAGGATGACAATGGGAAGTCTCTCCAAGGCTACGGATCCAGAATCATTTCTAGCCTGGGCAGCCAAAGTCAAGTATCCACTTTACCTTGTACAATACAAGCTTGATGGCGCCAGCATAGAGCTTCAATATGATGAAGGTGCCTTTGCAAGGGGTGTCACTCGCGGAGATGGGGTTATAGGCGACGATATAACCCCTAATGCAATTCGTATGAATGGAGTGCCTAAGCAGCTTCAAGAGCCATTTACAGGATCAGTGCGCGGCGAAGTGCTGATGTCGAAAAGAGTGCATGCTATCAAGTATTCAGACAAGGCCAATTGTCGCAACGCTGCAAATGGTCTTATGAAGCGTAAAGATGGTCAGGGAGTCGAGGATCTCGACATCGTCTGTTATGATGCAGTGGGTAGATTACCTGCAGGCGAAGCCTTTTCCACCGAACGCGAAAAGATTGTTTGGCTGAAAAGAATGGGCTTCAATGTTGTTCCAACCGTAGAGTGCAAGAATCCTGAAGAGATCATTGTATATCGCGCTAAGATTATGGAACTAAGGCCTACTCTGGAGTATGACATAGATGGGCTAGTCATAAAGGGTGATCGAATCGATCCCGAGGATATGAACAAACTGCGTCCCGAATTGCAGATAGCCTTTAAATTTAGTCCAGAAGAGGCTGTTACAACGCTTATAGCAGTGGAATGGAGCGAATCTGGAACTAATGTGACCCCCATTGGTATAGTCGAACCTGTAAGGCTTGCAGGTACTACTGTTCAACGAGCCAATTTGGCTAATCCGGGCATGATTAGGTCTATGAACCTAAAAATTGGCTCGAAGGTTGTAATAACGAAACGTGGAGAGATCATTCCTAAGATTGAATCCCTGGTTGAAAATCCCAAAGATGCTCTTCCGATTTCTATTCCTTCGCATTGCTCACAATGTGGAGCAGAGCTCATAGATGAGGATACGCGTCTATATTGTCCAAATCCTGAATGCCCAGGAAAAGCCTATCATCGCCTTGAGAAATGGCTATCCGTAGTTGATATAAAAGATATTGGATCGACCTTGTTAAGGAGGCTTTTCGAAGCCAAGAGAGTGATGCGTATTCCTGATCTATATACGCTTACGATGGATGAGCTTATCTCCTTTGAGCGAATGGGAGAGAAGAGCGCTCAAAAAATATTGCGCAATATAAAAGGACGAAATGAAGTCAGTCTTTCTCAGTTTATTGCGGGCTTTGATATTGAAGGAATCGGTTTGCTTATGGCAGACAAGCTTGTCGAAGCTGGCTATGATACTCTCGATAAGATCCTAGCTGCTTCGCCAGCTGATTTTGAAAAAATTGAAGGTTTTGCAGAGATAACCGCAAAGGCTCTTTACGAAGGGCTGCACCTAGTCGAGAAAGATATGCGCGAGCTCGTCGATAGAGGATATGTGCGAATAAAGCCTCCGCTCCGCAGAATTCAAAGGGGTACAAATCCAATTGCCGGTAAGAGCTTTTGTTTCACGGGAGAGTTGAGGTCGATGAAGCGCTCGGATGCTGAAAAACTAGTTCGAGAAATGGGCGGCATTGCAAAATCTAGCGTAACTAAGGATCTCGACTATCTAGTCACGAATGATCCCAGCTCAGGATCCGAGAAAAACAGAAAGGCTCAAGAGCTATCGATCAATATCATCGATGAAAAAGAATTCCTTGAAATGATCGGCCTTAAATGATGGATCTTAGATGAAAGCACCTTCAATAAGAACTCAAGAACACCTAGATTTTCTCAAGCCAGCTCTCCATGAAGAGAAAGAAGGGGTAGTGCTCGAAGTCTATGTGGTCCCTCGTGCGCCTTGCGATAGTGTGGAAGAACTGCGCAATGGGCGCTTATTGCTGAGAGTAAAAGCAGCGCCAGAAAAGGGTAGGGCAAATGAGGCTGTATTAGAGTTGATTGCGAATTATTTGGATATGGCGCCCTCAAATCTTCGTATATTGCGAGGCAATAGCTCCAGACGCAAGTCTATCTTATTGCAAAACTTTAGATATAACCGCTAAAATGGAGCACCTCATGGAATATTATGTAGATCAATGGAAATCGATAATTGCGAACTGCTTAAATGAGCTCGCTTTCCAAAAAGAACTCAAGGATGCCTATTTATCCTCTCAAGATATCATTGCCGAGAAGCCACCTAGGCCAGAGTTTGGAGATATAGGCTTCCCAATGTTCTCATATGCAAAGCAATTTCGAATGCCACCGGCCAGAATAGCTGCAGAGGTAGCGAATGTCTGCAATATAAAAACCGATACTGAGAAGCCTATATGGCCTGGTACCGTAAAAACGGCAGGTCCATATATAAATATATACCTAGACAAAAAATATGTAGCAAATTATGTCCTTGAAAACGCGGAGAAAGAATTTTGGGAGTCTAGTCCACTCTTTAATGGTCGAAGGATAATGATTGAGTTTTCTTGCCCAAATACCAACAAACCCCTTCATCTTGGGCATCTTCGTAACAATGTGCTTGGAGAGTCTCTTTCTAGAATCATGAAAGAAGCAGGGGCAGAAGTCAAAAAGGTCAATCTGATAAACGACAGGGGAATTCATATATGCAAGTCGATGCTTGCATATCTTGCTTATGGAGAAGGACGAACACCAGAAGATGAGGGATTGAAGAGCGATCACTTTGTAGGCAAATACTATGTCTTATTCAATAGACTAAAAGATGAAGATCCATCCGCAGAAGAAAAAGCTCAAGAACTTTTGCAGAAATGGGAAGCCGGAGACGCAGATGTAATTGCCCTATGGGAAAAGATGAATAATTGGGCTGTTGAAGGCATAATGGCTACCTATAGACGCCAAAAGGTTAGTTTCGATGAATTCGATTTTGAACATGAGACCTATAAGTTAGGCAAAGAGGAAGTGTTGGAAGGCCTTGCTCGTGGGATATTCTATCGCGCAGAGGATGGCTCAATTCAGGTGGATCTAGAAGATATCGGTCTAGGGAAAAAAGTGCTCCTCAGAAAAGATGGTACAAGTATCTACATTACGCAGGATATCGGGACAGCAATTATGCGCTACAACAGATGGCCTTTCCATGAGCTCGTGTATGTTGTGGCTTCTGAACAGCAGTACCATTTCAAAGTGCTTTTTGAAGTTCTAAGGAGGCTTGGCTATAATTGGGCAGAAAATCTCTACCATCTTTCATATGGACTGGTTAATCTGCCTTCTGGCAGAATGAAAACCAGGGAAGGAACAGTAGTAGATGCCGATGATCTTATCGACGAGCTTACAAGATTAGCAGCAAATGAAATAGCAGATAAGAGAAGAGAGGAAGCAGTAGGCGATATCAAAGATGTTGCAGAGCAGGTAGCTCTTGGAGCCTTACATTATTTTCTTCTACAAGTTTCGCCGGCTAAAGACATGCTTTATAATCCCGAGCAATCTATCTCTTTCACTGGAGATACAGGGCCATACATTCAATATATGGGAGCTCGAGCTAGTTCTATTCTTCGAAAATATAAAAATGGTGAGGGTAATGCAAACCAAGGGAAAATCAATGTTTCTCTTATAGTATCGGATTCCGATTGGTCTCTTATGAGGCTATTGATAGAATTTCCTCATACTATTGAACAATCGGCAAAAAACAAAGATCCTTCCATTCTCGCTGCATATACCCATCAGCTTGCGAGCGAGTTTTCTGTCTGGTATAGAGACAATCCAGTGCTCAACAACGACAATCCAGATATCTCGGCTAGCCGCTTAGCGTTCGTGATCGCAATAAGAGAAACGCTTAGAAGAGCAAGTAATTTGCTATGCATACCGTTTCTCGATGCCATGTAAGAAAGCCTGTTTTAAGAAGTCGCTTTTTTAGAGTTCTGAGAGCTGTTGACAAAGTGGGGTTATAAAGTGTATAAATTTCAGCCCGATATGAGTATTTGAGCATTGATGAGGATAAGCTATATGTATGCAATCGTAGAAATCAACGGAAAACAATATCATGCAGAGCAGGGGAAGGATCTAGTAGTGGATCGCTTTGATGCAATGCCAGGTCAGTCGATCGTTTTCGAAAAGGTATTATTGCTTAGTGGAGATGAGACCAAAGTTGGTAGTCCATATGTCAATGATGCTGCCGTCAAGGCTATAGTAAAAGAAGAGATCAAAGGTGATAAGATAATTGTATTTAAGTATAAGCCAAAAAAGGGGTATCACAAAACCCGCGGGCATCGTCAGCCTTATACCGTGCTCACGGTGAATGAAATTGTTGGCGCCTGAGGCGTCCATTTTAACCGGAGGAATATAGCAATGCCGCATAAAGGTGTTAATGGCCGAGATTCAAATCCACAGTATCTTGGTGTAAAGGCCTATTCAAGCGAGAACGTAAACGCGGGCTCGATTATTGTACGCCAGAGGGGTTCTAGAATAAATCCAGGCAAGAATGTTGGTAAGGGTAAGGATGATACCCTATTTGCGCTTATCGATGGTACGGTGCGCTTCCGTGAATATAAAGGCAAGAAATTTGTAGATGTGGAGCCAGCCATTCAAGCATGAGCATAAAAACCAGAGCATAATTCTAACCGCTCCTGTAGCACAGAGAGCGGTTTTTTATTATGCTTATGAGTTATGGGAGTATTTTTGTGATCAAATTCGCTGATGAAGCGATAATAAGCGTCGCAAGCGGTAAGGGGGGCGATGGTTGTGTTGCATTTAGGCGAGAAAGGTTCATTCCTTTTGGCGGTCCTGCAGGCGGTGATGGAGGGCGAGGGGGAGATGTAATTTTTATTGTCAAGCAGAACCTTCGGACGCTCGCATATCTTCGATATCGTAAGGTTTTCAAAGCTGAAAACGGTCAGCCGGGCATGGGAAAGAACATGCATGGGAGAGATGGAAAGGATGTCATAATCGAAGTCCCGCCAGGGACGATTCTTCGAGATGCCGAGACCAATGAGATTATAAGGGATTTTGGCCGTCGGGCTGGTGGCAAAAGAGCTGGAACGCTAGAGTATGTAGAACCATGGGTTTTCTTAAAAGGCGGCAAGGGGGGTTGGGGAAATACTCATTTTAAGAGCTCAGTAAATCAAACACCTCGTTACGCTCAACCTGGTCAGCCAGGACAGGAGAGAAAGCTCAAAGTCGAACTCAGTCTAATTGCGGATATCGGTTTCGTTGGGTTTCCAAATGCCGGTAAATCAAGTCTGTTAGAGTATTTTACAAATGCACGTCCTAAGATTGCGCCATATCCTTTCACAACTAAGATACCTAATCTGGGCGTTCTTACGGTGAATGAAAGGGATATTATTTTAGCTGATATTCCGGGCATAATAGAGGGAGCATATGAAGGAGCGGGATTGGGGCTTCGTTTCCTAAAACATATCGCAAGGACAGCTTGCCTTGCTTTTCTAGTGGATCTTTCCGACGAGCATTGGCGAGCAGCCTTCCCAACTCTGTTGCATGAATTGGGGCTATTTTCACCAACCTTAGTGCAGAAGCCGCGTATTTTGCTGGGAACAAAGATGGATCTACCGGAATCCCAAACGAATTTTATGGAGTTCAAAGCATCTTTTCCAGAAGAAAGTGTCTATGGTATATCTGTTTTCACTGGGCAAGGTCTGGATGAGGTCAAACAGCAATTCTTTGAAAAGGTTCTAGCCTATGAAGCAGCCGAGGCCTATGAAGCTCAAAAAGAAAATGCCCCAGAGCGCCTATTCGATGAAATAGATTTTTCTGATGAGGGCTTTATTTGATGAGAATTGCGATAATTGGAGGTTCCTTCAATCCGCCCCATATAGGACACATGATTTTGATTGAAGAGATTCTTGCCACTGAATGTTATCAGAGAGTATTGCTTATTCCAGCTAAAGCTGCGCCACATAAAGTTCCACAGATGGACCCAGGTCCGGAAATGCGACTTGCTCTTTTGGAAGCAAGCATTGAAGGATGGCACAATGTGGCGATTGAAGAATGCGAATTGAGGCGAGCTGGTCTATCCTATACTTCAGATACCTTGGAAGAACTATGGGATAGAAAGCTGTTCGATGAAAGGCCAGGGTTTGTGATAGGAGATGATCTAGCCACTGATTTTTTAGCAACATGGA